>CAMDWF010000247.1 GCA_945878795.1 Synechococcus sp. UW140 | reverse complement strand
AGAGGGAGACGTTGCCCCCCGTGACGGGGGTGCCGAGGGCCAGACAGGCCAGGGACAAGCCACGACAGGCCTGGGCCAACTGCCAGTAGCCGGTATCGGTGTCCGGCGAAGGAAAGTTGAGGTTGTCGGTGACGGCCAAGGGCTCGGCGCCGACACAGCTGAGGTTGCGAGCGGCCTCCGCCACGGCCGCCATGGCGCCCCGCTCCGGATCCAGGGCCACCCAGCGATTGGGGCAATCCACCACCGCCGCCACCCCCCGCTGGCCAGCGACCATCGCCCCCTGCCCCTGCTGGGGTCGAAGACGCACAACGGCGGCATCGGCTCCCCCCGGGGGCACCACCGTGTTGGCCTGCACCTGGTGGTCGTACTGGCGCCAGATCCAACGCTTGCTGGCGATGGTTGGATCATCAAGCAGGCGCAGCAGCACCTCCCCCCAGGACAACCGGCCCGAAGGCAGAACCACGCCGGTACTGGATGGGACTGGAAGGGACGATTCCTGCCACCTCCAGTGGTCCTGAATCTCGGCTGGGGGGTGTTCCAGGAGCACGTGGTGGTTGATGGGAGTGTCGTCGGCCAGGGCACTGGCAGGCACTTCTGCGGCCACCTGCCCCCCCTGCAGAACCCGCACGACGTTCTCGGCCAACACCCGTCCCACCACAGCAGCCTGGAGGCCCCAGCGGCAAAAGCGTTCCATCAGGGCCCCTTCGCGGCCCGGTTTGACCACGAACAACATGCGTTCCTGGGATTCTGAAAGCAGGAATTCGTAGGCCGTCATCCCTGACTCCCGGGCCGGCACCCGATCCAGATCCAGCTCGATGCCGACACCCCCCTTGGCGGCCATTTCCGAGCAACTACAGGTGAGGCCAGCGGCGCCCATGTCCTGGGCGGCGACCACATCGCCACTTTGGAAGGCCTCCAGGCAAGCCTCGATCAAGCCCTTCTCCAGAAAAGGGTCCCCCACCTGCACGGCGGGGCGATCGTCGAGGGAAGCCGCACTGAGTTCGGCACTGGCAAAACTGGCGCCCCCCATGCCGTCACGGCCGGTGGTACTGCCTACGTACACCACCGGATAACCAATGCCGGCGGCACCGGAACGCACGATTTCTTCTGTTTCCATCAGGCCCAGGGCCATGGCGTTGACAAGGGGATTGCCTGAGTAGCTGGGGTCGAAACCCACCTCACCGCCCACGGTGGGCACGCCAACGCACTTGCCGTAATGGGCGATGCCCGCCACCACCCCCTCCATCAGACCGCCATTGCGGGGATCTTCGAGGGGCCCGAAGCGCAGAGCATTGAGCAGGGCGATCGGTCGGGCGCCCATGGTGAAGATGTCGCGGAGGATGCCGCCGACTCCGGTGGCCGCCCCCTGGAAGGGCTCGACGGCCGAGGGATGGTTATGGCTCTCGATCTTGAAGGCCAGGCGCTGACCTTCGCCGAGATCGACCACGCCCGCGTTCTCACCGGGCCCCACCAGGATGCGGGGACCGCTGGTGGGGAACTGGGCCAGCAGGGGTCTGGAGTTGCGATAGCAACAGTGCTCTGACCACATGACGCCGAACATGCCCAACTCAGCCCGGTTGGGGGCGCGGCCCAGGCGCCGCACGATTTCGCCGTAATCGGCTTGGCTCAGGCCCTCCTTGCGCAGGGCATCTGGCACCGAAAAGGTCTGGGTGGGTTCCACCAAAGCGGCGCCAACAATGACAGCACCTGAGTCTCCAACAGCGCGTCACCCAAGGCGCCCAAGGGCCTTACACCCAGGGGTCCTCCTCCTCCGGCTCGGCCGATGCCCCGGGTCGGGGGGAACGGCGAGAGCGGGGAATGGGGCTCTCCGTTGGGCGGCCGCGGCGACGGGAACCGCTGGACTCGACGGGGGCGTCGAACGGTGCCGTTTGCCAAGGCGCCCCAGCGTCGTCGTCCCAATCCTCCAGCGGGTCGGAGCTGGTGGCGCGACCACGGGCATCGGGATGTTCATCTGGACGTTGGTCTTCGCTTGGATCCCAACGACCGCCGGGGGCATAGGAGAAGGGACCTTGCGGTTCTTCCCGTCCCCGTTCGCCCTCTTCCCGGGGAGGTTCCTCAAGCCAACCCTCCAATTTGTCCTCAACCCGATCGCCAACCTGCTGAAACTGGTCCCGCAGCCGGGAGGTCTCCTGGCCCACCTGATCGCGAAAGCGCCTGGATCGGCGCAGGAATTCCTGCCGCACACTGGCCCGGGCCAGGGGCAGATCATCCAACTCCCGCAGGGCGGTGACGACCCGACCGCTCTGCTGGTCAATGATGCGGTCGGGGCTGAGCCGCCAGCGGCTACTGCCGGGAAGCCGCGGATCACTGCGGGAAACCAGGTAGTGGAGGATGCGACCGCTGCGCAGTTCAACCGCAGCATCAGCTACGTGCCCCAGGTTTTGACCGTCGACTCCGATGAGGGCCGCATCGAAAAGGGTGGGCAGGCGCTCGAGGGTGGTGGAATCGGTATCGGTGGGGAAGCCTTTGACAAAAGCCTCCTGCTCGCTGAGGCCCCTGAGCTGATTCAAGCGCCACACCTCACGTAGCTGGCCAAAGGCGGAGGGACGACTCACCCAGCCGAGCAGACGATGGACAGGCGGATGCATCCAGCCAAGCAGCCCGGCCCCATGGTTGGTGCCCTGATCACAGCGCACGTGCCTGGCCAGCAGGTCACTCAGTAACAACTGCTCCGGAAGGTTCACGTCCTCAGGTTCGGATCTGTACCGGCATCACCAGATATACAAAAGCATCTGACTCGCCAACGGGTTCCATGACCGCGGGAGTGGTGGGAGCATTGCACTTGAGCACCACCTCGTTGCCACCCATCACCTTGAGCCCATCCAGCAGATAGCGGACATTGAAGGCGATGTCGATGGGATCGCCATCAATGCTGGCAGCCAGGGATTCCGAACCGCTGCCCACGTCCTGGGCGTCGGCGCGGATCGTGACCTTGCCGGCGGCCGGATCGGCGCTGATCGTTACCACGTTGTTGTGCTGATCGGCCAGTACCGCCACGCGCTCCAGGCCTGCAATGAACCCTCGCCGATCAAGCCGCACATGGCGATTGAAGCTGGCTGGAATCAGTTGGGCATAATTGGGATAGACGCCATCGATATTGCGACTGGTGAGCACCTGATCGGCCCAGAGGACCACCACTTGTCCCTGGTCACAGAAGAGGCTGAGGGGCTCCTGGGAAGGCCGGCCGCTGAGCAATCGCTCCAGTTCCCTGAGGGAGCGGGCGGGAACAGTGACATCAAAGGGCTCCCCGTCACTAATGGCGGCCGTTGCCCCCTGGGCCAGGTGGAGCACCGCAAGCCTGTGGCCATCAGTTGCGGCACATTCGAGGCCTGCGCCATCAAGGCGCAGGTGCACCCCGGTGAGCACCTGCTTGGCCTCGTCGCCACTGCTGGCGAAGAGAGTGGCCCGCAAACCCCTGACCAGGGCATCGGCATCGAGACGGATCGAAGTGCCGGTCTGGTTCAAAGGCAGATCGGGGAAATCATCGGCGGGCATGCCGCGCATGCGGTAGCTACCGCCGGAGCTGGTGAGTTCCACCTGCTCCTCCCCCTCCAGGCAAGTGAGGCTGAGGGGACTTTCTGCCGACAAGCGATTGACAATTTCGGCAAACAGGCGGGCCGGCAGGGTGATGGCCCCGCTGGCTTCGACCGCAGCGGCAAGGCTGGTCTGGATGCCGAGGCTGAGATCGAAGGCGGTGAGGCTGAGCCGTCCGGTGGCGGCATCGGCGGTCAATAACACATTGGCCAGGACCGGATGGGTCGGTCGGGC
>CAMDWF010000246.1 GCA_945878795.1 Synechococcus sp. UW140 | reverse complement strand
GCAAGGTTTTTGGCCAGACATTGGTGAAGATTTGCGAGCACAATCCGCGGGTGGTCGGCATCACGGCGGCCATGGCAACGGGCACGGGCCTGGATCTGCTGGAGAAGGCCCTGCCAGATCAGTATTTTGATGTCGGCATCGCCGAACAGCACGCCGTGACCATGGCCGCAGGCATGGCCTGCCAGGGTCTGCGGCCGGTGGTGGCTATATACAGCACCTTCCTGCAGCGGGCCTACGACCAGCTCATCCACGATGTGGGCATCCAGAAGCTGCCGGTCATCTTTGTGCTCGATCGGGCCGGCATCGTTGGCGCCGATGGACCCACCCACCAGGGCCAGTACGACATCAGCTATCTGCGGGCGGTGCCAAACTTCACAGTGATGGCCCCCAAGGACGAAGCCGAACTGCAGCGCATGCTGGTCACTTCAATCGCCCACGACGGCCCCTGCGCTATCCGTTTTCCCCGGGGCGAAGGCGAGGGTGTTCCCCTGATGGAAGAGGGTTGGCAACCCCTGGAGATTGGCCGCGCCGAACAGCTCACCAATGGCGATGATCTGCTGATCGTGGCCTATGGCTCGATGGTGGCGCCGGCGATGGCCACGGCCGGGCTGCTTCAGGAAAAGGGAGTGCGGGCCACGGTGGTCAATGCCCGCTTTGTCCGTCCTTTGGATACGGATCTGATCCTGCCCCTGGCTCGCCGCATCGGTCGGGTTGTCACCATGGAGGAAGGCTCCCTGGCCGGTGGTTTCGGCGCTGCCGTAGTTGAGGCCTGCAACGACGCCCAGGTGCTGGTGCCGATTTTCCGCATCGGCATCCCCGATATGCTCGTAGACCATGCCAGCCCGGAGGAAAGCAAGCAGAACCTGGGCTTAACCCCTCCCCAAATGGCCGATCGCATTTTGGAGCGATTCGGGGTGCCCCTGGAAGCCGACCGCTTGGCGGGCCGACAGCCATTGGTGGCTTGAGTTCTCCATTCCCTGGAGCATTTCCAAGTGGTGATCGGCAATGCACACTAAAAAGCCGGGCTAGCGGGCCCGGCTCATTTTTGGGCTAGGGCCGGGACGTTCAGAGCACGCCGCGGGAAGCCAGGCCCTGGATGGCTCCCATGCCAAGGATGTGACCCAGGCTGATGGTGCCGAGCATGGCGCCGTGGCTGAGGCCGCCGAACAGGGAGGAGCTGGGCAACTGCAGGCCCACGTTGGGTTGCTTGATAGTGGCCTTACCAATGCCAATGGCGATGATGTTGGCGACGATCATCACCAGGGCCACCTTGGGGGACCATGAGATGGTGGCGGGAGCCAGGGCCAGAAGGGGGGTGATCATGATTCAGAAGCCGGCACACCATCTTCCGGGGGACGCGGGCCCTGGGGGCCCGGCCGTAAGACTTGTTCACCAGGAGGCCATTGGCTGAAACCCAGCACCACCAGCAGATTGCTGAGGGTCAAGAAGGCCTCGGCGCCGCCGTGGAGGCCATCCACATCGGCCAATAGCTTGCCGTAGCGCACCTGGGCCACGATGGCCGCGGCGATGGTGACAGCCACAAAGACCAGGGTCATGCGGAAGCCCTGGAGGGCGAGCCTGGGAAAGCCGCGCACCTTGGACGCCCAGTAGAGAAAAGCCAGATAGGGAACCAGGGAAAGGACAAAAAAGGGAGCTGGATCCACGGCCTCCAGCCAGGTGAGCAGGCGGGGAATTTCAGGAGACATCGCTGGAGATGCCGCTGGCCATCGGGCGCCGTTGCAGGCGCAGCAGGTTGAAGGCGGCCCCGGCCAGGGCCAGATTGCCCAGGGCCGTCAGGCCGGCCTGAAAGACCACCAGCCCCTTGAGGGCGGTGCTGTTGTCAAAGAGATGCCAGGTGCAGGCCGCCATGGCGCTGGCCAGGGCGGGCAGCATGGCCAGGGCCAGCCAGCGCCAGCCCGTTTCCTGGCGGCGGCGGCCCAAGCTCTCCACGGCGATGATCGCCAAGATCCACTCCAGCACTGAGGTGACGTGGATCCACCAGGTGCCCAGTGAAAGGGTATGCATCGGCAACGGGCGGGAATAGGTAATTTAGGGGCTGGCCTTGGTCAGCCCCGCTTCCCGTTCCTCATGCCCTGGGGCGACAGCGGCGATCAGGTGGTGGGCAAGCGGGTGGGCGCCGGTCAGCCGCTGGATCCCGCCAACAGGAATACCGATTACATGGTGGATCAGCCCTTCAGCAGCTACCGGCCCTTCTTCACCGAAACCTCCATCGATCAGGCCACCAATCCGGTGAGGTATCAGATGAGCTTCAGCCACCTTATTGCTGTGCAGGGATGCTATGGCGGATGGTCTTGCCTGCAGCGGAGAAAAAGGCCTTCAGCGAGGCATCCAGCTTATGCTCAACAATCCTGACCACACGGCCAAAGCCACCCGGGAGGGCCAAGATCTATGCCCAAGCCGGCATAGCGCCCATCTTTCTGACGATTCTGACTTAATACAAATCAGCTGTCCTCAATGGTACTAATGG
The DNA here is from genome assembly GCA_945878795.1 of Synechococcus sp. UW140. Classification (GTDB taxonomy): domain Bacteria; phylum Cyanobacteriota; class Cyanobacteriia; order PCC-6307; family Cyanobiaceae; genus Cyanobium. The sequence goes on along the minus strand of CAMDWF010000246.1, from coordinate 1,320 downwards.
CATACAAGCCATCAGCTTGGCCGCCTTTGGATGTAGGAGGCCTTGCGTCCCACTCTCAAGCCCATTGAATGCCTTCTTTGCCAATACCCTTGACAACACGATCTACGGAAATGCCTGGCTTGGTGCAAATTGCTAGCCAATCGATGCCATCTGGATATCTAGCTTGAATGGCGGTAATGGGCGCCGCTATACCTTTGCCCATGAAGTGGACCACAATCTGGGGCTTTATCGTTTTGACGTGTCACATAATTTGATCGCCAGCGGCCAGGTACGGGCCAACCCCACCAGCGGAAGCAGCCATGCCGGCACCTGAAGCTATGGCTGCAGCCGCTGAGAGTGGTAAAGCGGTTATCCAGCCACCCCTGCGGCGCTTGCCGCATTCGACCGAACGGCGCTAGCGGCTGAAGGTAAGCGCCGTGGATGGTTGCCCCAGCCCAACGGGCCCAGGCGGATGCTGGTGGCGCCTGGGGCGCGTGTACTGCTAATCGAGAGGAAGAACCGATGAGATCAATTTGGCCTCCGGACAGCAGCGTCGGTTGCCCGTAAACCGGCAGCAGGGGTAGGCCCCAGGGACGGGACGCCCCTAGGCTTTGGTAGACGACGACAGCAAAAGCGTCAACGGCTTCTATTTCTTGGCGGCCGAAACTACCTAACGGGCGGTGGCCATGGTTCTCAAGTTAGTTGGCGAGTTCACGCGGGCCCCTTTGGAATTGATCAGATCGGCCAGGCTAAAATAAAGACCAGGGATTGACAAAAACCAAGCTCGACGCTAACAGCAAGCAACTTAACCAGGCCTCTCAGGAGCACAGCATGCTTCCTCGCGCAATGATTGGCGATATCAAGCCCGAGAACTGGCACGGATTTATTGATGCAATTTACGCCATTATCTTGACTCTTCTACTTATTGAGCTTCCCTCACTGCTGCTAGATTTAATCAAGGAATTCGAGCACCACCCAAGTTTCCATTTCGTCTTACTGCAGTCTTTTGCGCTTTCTTTTTTTAGCTACTTATCAATATTTGCAATTGTCTATGATATCTGGGCTCACCACAGGATGCTGGTGGTTCAGGCGTCAATGTCGCGCGTAAATTCCGCCATTGGCGCCTTCATGCTATTTATGTGCTCGCTGGTGCCGCCTGTTTATTACATTATAAGCAATCTAAGGCATGATTTTTCTTGATTAGGTACCAAGCTCCGCAGCCCTCAGGAGGCGCTCGGGCCTTGCGGTGCAATTGCAGGTGGCCCGGAGGATCCTACCCGTCATCTCTTCCAGGTTGAAGCGACGATTGAACCGATAACAGAAAGCGCCCAGGTAGCGATC
>CAMDWF010000245.1 GCA_945878795.1 Synechococcus sp. UW140 | reverse complement strand
CGGCTTTTTGCGTTTGGCTCAGCTATTAGGGACGATTTTCGACCAGGGGAAAGCGATGTGGATCTTCTCGTCGAATTTTCTCCCATTGGTGGTCACGCTAAATTCCACGCTTATTTTGAGATGCTTGATGAGTTGCAAAGAGTACTCGGCACTAAGGTAGATCTCGTCATGAGTGGGGCTGTGCGCAATGCGATTATTGCCGGTGAGATTGAGAAGACCAAGAGGATAATCTATGGCGCGTGAAATAACGGCTTATCTCTGTGACATTATCGATGCATGCGATTCTATTGCTTCAATCCTTGCTGACATCTCGATAGAAGCGTATGCTGAGTTGCGTGAAAAGCGATCTGCAGTAGAACGTGAGTTCATTATAATTGGCGAAGCAGCCTCAATGCTGGCTAAATTCTGGCCTAACAGATTCAAGCGTCTATCGAATGGCCGGAAAGCAATTGGGTTTCGCAACATACTCACCCACAACTATGCTTCAGTTGATCACGAGACTGTATATGAAACCGCCCTTCAGGATGTCCCGAAGCTGAGGAGAGAATGTGTTGAGATACTCAGGGAGTCGGAGGACGTAGTGAAGGACGGCCCTGAGAACAGATCGGGGGCAGACTAACAATGACATACATCTGAGCCGCCTCCAAATGATTCTTGTTTGCCCCCCCAGTTCACTGCGGCCAGGTGATGGCAAGCGTTCAAAAGAAGTCTTCGAACCCGCCACGACCCTCCAAACCAGAGTTGGTAGGGCTGCTGCTCTTCTGAAGCCAGGCCCTCCACCCGGTGGTGCTCTACCGGACGCCTGCTTTTTGAATGATCGCGTCAGTCCCGCAAGGCCAGTCGTTGCACCCGTGCTCGCGGTCAAACACCGGCGCCCTGCAGCTTGCGTCCCCTGGCGAGCAGCTCCCGCCAACTGGCGGCACCTTGACCAAAAAGCCCTCATGCCGCAGGAAGTGGTTCACCTCACCGTTGCCATAGCTGCGGGCCGCCAGGATGATGCCCTCCATGGCGATCTGCTCCAAGTCTTCCCTGGGGTGGCCCGTGCGGGCGCGGCAGGTTGGCCGCCACCGCCTTGGCGATGTCCTGATGACACAACGCCAGATTATTTGTAACAGCTTAGGGATGGTCGGCGCGATGGGGGCGGGTCAAGGGCCCGGCCCCCTCCACAACTGGGATGCAGAACGCATCGCATAGACCAAGTATCAGAGCCGCCAATCAACTGCAGGTTCTGCGCACAATCAAGCTGCAGATCCTTAGGCAGCTTGCCGGTCCGTCGACGCACGAGGGGCACCGCCAAAGTGGCCATTACGACAAGGTAGTTGTAGAGCTTCCTGATCTTCGGGAGCCGCTTCACGATCAGACGGTTCCAGCGCCTGCCGTGGTGGACGCTGATGTTGCGCAGCAGACCTCGATCGCGTAACTGCGCCTCGGCCCTGCCCAATCCTGGCCAGCAGCCAAGCGCTCAGCGTTGCAGCAGCCAGCTCAGCAACGACAGGCCGATGGCCAGCACGTGTTCCCGGAGGGGCTTGCTTCCATCGTGGGTGCATCTGCCCAGGCGCTGCCGTGGTGGACCGGTGGCCATCTGGGACTGGATCTGGGAGTGCTGCCCAGGGCACTGCGGGATCGGAGCGCGGCGGTGATCCGCAGCTTCGAGGAGACCTTCGAGCCGCTGGGCCTCACCGGCCTGGCCTGGCACATCCGCGGCATCACCGCCATGGCGATCGCCTTTGTGGTGGTAGGTGGCCTGATTCGGCTGATGCAATGACCTCCCACTTGTGGCTTGAATCAGGAGGCATTCAACGCTGCAAACCAAGCAGTTTCAGCGCAGCCAGTACTAACACGATGACAAGAATTCGACGGATCCATGCCACGGGCCAATGACGACTGCCCAGTCTTGAGCCCAAGCTGCCGCCAATCAGCACCGCCGCGATCCATCCCAGCAGCGACGGGTTCAGGACTGCTGTGAGCGCAGTTGGATTAGCCAGGGCAAGGCCTGCCAGACCAGCCACGGAGTTCATCAGAATGAACAGGATCGATGTCGCTGCAGCCTGGCGGGTGTCGCACCACTTGGCCAGCAGAAGCAGTGGCGTCAGGAAAACACCCCCACCTGTGCCGGTAAGGCCAGCCAATAGACCGAGGATTCCCCCGCTGACCACCAGGACAGAACCACTGGGTCGACGCAGAATTGCAGGGTCCCTACTCACAGTACCCAATCGCCAAGCCGTAAAAACCAGCACGACTCCAAGCAAGCGCTGAAACCATATCCCGGGCAGATTGAGCCAGCCGCCAAGGAATGATGCCGGAATTGCCAATAGATAGACCGGCCAGATGATTCGCCAGGGCAAATGGCCTGCCCTCAGAAAATTCCAGCAGCCAATGCTGGCCACCACGATATTCAGGATTAGGGCGACAGGCTTGATCGTCTCAATAACCAGGCCGCCTAGTGTCATCAGAGCGATATAGCCCGATGCTCCGGCATGCCCCACTACTGCGTAGAGGAAGGCAACTACCGCGAAGCCTGCCGAGAGCACAAGGTTCAACACAATGTCATTGCTTCGCAGCAGCCCATGGTGATCAGCGATCAGGTTTTAAGTCACCGCAGCCCTGCCAGCTGACCAGAAGCCGCGCCAGCTCGCTGCACCTCCAGGATCCTCGCCAACTAGGGAATCGATACATCCATCGCCCGCAGGCAGCGAATGATCGACAGCTCAGCGAGATTCTCTTCGTTAAAACTCTCCAGTAACTCGGCGATACTGGAGGTATTAAACCAAGGCGCAGCCTCGGCTTGGCCCTGCTCCTGGCTCTGCTGGCCTCCACTGCCCGCCGAGGTCACCTCGCCGCCATGTCGAGGTTGGCGGTGTGGCATGCCAGCGGCGCCGCAGTGGCAGCGTCAGGATGGCCCATCTGCTGATCCAAACCCCTGGCTCCGTTGCCCACACCACTTCAAATCCGCCCCTTTGAGTCAACCGACTGGCCGGCGGTTTGGGCGCTGCTACAGCCGGTGTTCCGCGCCGGCGAAACCTTCCCCCACGATCCGGCCATCAGCGATGCCGAGGCCCGGGTGGCCTGGGTGGAGCAGAGCCAGGCGGTGATGGTTGCTGTGGATGCCACCGGCGCGCTGGTGGGCACCTATTACCTGAGGCCCAACTCCCTATCGCTCGGGGCCCATGTGGCCAACGCTGGCTATGTGGTGGCCGAGCAGGCCCGTCGCCAGGGTGTCGGCAGCCGCCTCTGTCAGCACTCGTTGCAGGCGGCGCGGCGGCTGGGGTTCCGGGCGATGCAGTTCAACCTGGTGGTGAGCACCAACAGCGCCGGCATCCGTTGCTGGCAACGCAACGGCTTTCAGGTGGTGGGAACCCTGCCGGGGGCATTCCGCCACAAGCAGTTGGGTTATGTGGATGCGCTGGTGATGTTCCAGGGCCTGGTGGAGGGGCCGAAGCCATGAAGGTGGTGCCGCTGCGGCTGCAGTTGGGCGCCGACCTGCGCCGGGTGATGGAGGTCTGGTTCGCCTAACAGCAGGAGCAGGCCGGTTGTGTGATCAGCGCGGTGGGGAGCTTGTCGGTGGCCAAGTTGCACATCGCTATCGCCGACAGCAGCGGTGTCGTGATCGGCGGGTACCTTTGCGCCGTAATGTAGTTGGCCGGACGACAACCTCAACGGCCTGGCCTGGCACATCCGCGGCATCACAGCCCCTGGCGATTGCCTTTGTGGTGGTGGGTGGTGACGTGACCCCCTTTACTGGTCCAGTTCCTATGAGAGCTGGTGGGTGTGGTCAGGCCGCCTTCCATTGCTGGAGGACTTCCAGGGGCG
>CAMDWF010000244.1 GCA_945878795.1 Synechococcus sp. UW140 | reverse complement strand
CCCCCAGGTGCTGAGCGGATCGGTCGATGAGCAGTACCTGGCGCTGCCGCCCGAGGTGCTGAGCACCGTGATGCGAACCCATCAGCGCTATGTGCCCCTGGGACGTCCGGGGGCCCTGCCCGATTCCCTCGCCCTGGAGGCGGGGGGCTTGCTCCTGCCCCGCTTCCTCTTCGTGGCCAATGGCCGCGATCCTGCCGCTGCCGACACGGTGCGGCGGGGCAACGAGAGGGTGTTGAGGGCCCGTTTGGCCGACGCTGCCTTTTTTGTGCGGGCCGATCGCTCCGTCGCCAGCATCGATCGTCGCGATCAACTCGATCGGGTCACCTTCGCCGAGGGACTTGGCAGCCTGCTGGATCGAACTCAGCGCCTCGAATGGTTCAGCGACGCCCTGCTTGAGGCCCTGGCCCTGACGGCCCCGACGGCGGCGGCAGCTCGCCGCGCCGCCCATCTCTGCAAACACGACCTGGTCAGCCAGATGGTGGGGGAATTTCCGGAACTACAGGGTGTGATGGGTGGCAAATACCTGCTGGCCGAGGGGGAATCCCGGGCCGTGGCCTTGGCGGTGCAAGAGCACTATCTACCCCGTGGTGCGGGCGACAGCCTGCCGACCTCGGATGCGGGGGCGGTGGTGGCCCTAGCCGAACGGCTGGAACTACTGCTCAGCAGCTTTGCCAGGGGGGAGCGACCGAGTGGATCCTCAGACCCCTATGGGCTGCGTCGGGCCGGCAACGGGGTCCTGCAGATTCTTTGGGATCGGGGCTGGACCCTGGACCTTGCGGCCCTTGTACAGCGCTCCTGTCGGCACTGGGCAGCGTTGTTGGCTCACCTGGACATTGATGCGGTTTCCCTGGAAGTCAGCATGGTCGAGCTGCTGCGCCAGAGGTTGGTCAGCCAGTTAGAGGAGGAAGGTTTCGATGGCGATCTGGTCCAGGCGGTTGCCGGCGAGACTGTGTCGTCAGCCAGGCTGTTAGGGGACCCGGCTGATGCCCGCTGCCGCCTGTTACTGCTGGCCGATTTGCGGCGCCAGAACCAATTGGCTCCATTGCAGACAGTGGTGCAACGGGCCTCACGCCTGGCGGCCAAGGGAGACCTGGGCCTTGGCGCGTTGGGGCCCGAGGGGAGGGTTGATGAGGCGCTGTTCAGTTCCCCGAGCGAGGCGGCGATGCTGGCTGTCATTGAAACGCTTTGTCCGTATGCCCAGGCCCGGGATGGATCCGGATATGGGGATCTGGCCAATGGTCTCGCCCAGAGCGCCAGCACCCTGGCCGACTTCTTCGATGGCCCCGAGAGTGTCCTGGTGATGGCCGAGGACCCTGCGGTGCGACGCAATCGGCTGAATCTGCTGGGCATCCTGCGCAATCAGGCTGCCCAGCTAGCTGATTTCAACTGCCTCAGCGGCTGAGGGCCGGTTGTCGATCCGTTGCTGATGTAGCGCCGGGATCCTGGCCATTGCCATTGATGCTTTGGGTTTCGGTGCCTGTGGGGGGGGCCATCAGTTGGGCGATTTCCGCTTCGGTGCGCACGGCACTGGCAACGGGTCGGTACCCGGATGGGGCCAAGGCTTGACCGCGCAGAACGGAGGCGAGGGTACGGAAGGTGAGTTTGAGTTGCTGCCATGGATTCATGGTTACAACTCGCTTGTAGAGATAGCTGTCGAAAGTTAGGCGCTGCACATCAGAGTCATCGCACATTTCGACGAAAGCCTCGCGGGCCGCATCGTTGCTGTAGAAGACATTTTGAAGAATTTCGAGAACTTTATAGGTAGGGCCGTACTTTTTATCCCATTTTTTCAAATAAACTTTCAAATCAGCCTCGCTGGGAACACGCGTGCCACCGGCGCTGGCGCTGACGATTTCCTCGGCGCACATCCGACCACTTTTGGCGGCGAAGTAAATCCCTTCTCCCGAGCTCTTGGTGACATAGCCAGCGGCGTCGCCCACTAGGGCCATGCGGCCCACCACCCTTCTAGGGCGTGGGTGCTCGGGGATTGGATGGGCTTCCACCTTGATCACCTCACCCTTGAGAAGCCGATTGCTGGCGCGCTCGCGGATCCCTTGCTGCAGGCCCTTGATCAGGGCCTGGTTTTTCTGCATCGTTCCGGTGCCAACGGCTACGTGGTCGTACTTGGGGAAGACCCAGGCATAGAAGTCAGGGGAGACGTCAGTACCTACATACATCTCGGCCAGATCTTCGTAATAAGCCATTTCTTCCTTGGGAAGGCGAATGCGTTCTTGGAAGGCTATCGCCACGTTGTAATCGCCAGCATCCATGGCTTTAGCCACCCTGCTGTTGGCACCATCGGCACCAACGATGAGGTCGACTTCCATACTTTTCAGTTCGCCTGTTGGGCCCCCACCGGCATAATCGGCATAGTGAATTGTGTAGGGACCTTGGCGGTTTTTGCCAGTGTCAATCCGTTGAACGAGGCCATTGATCAGCTGGGTTCCCAAGGATGCAGCCCGATCCCGTAAAAAGCTATCAAGAATTTCGCGGCGGCACATGCCGATATATTCGTTGCTGTTAGGTAGATGGATATCCACCTCTCGGTTTGAGGGAGAAATCATCTTCATGTTACGGACCTTGCGGTCGATGATGGATTCCGGCAGGTCAAATTCATTGACCATGCATAGCGGAATCGCCCCGCCACAGGGCTTGGCGTTATCGAGCTTCCGCTCGAACAACCAGGTTTGAATGCCAGCCTTGGCAAGCACTTCAGCAGCACAAGATCCACTGGGGCCGCCGCCCACAACTGCGACTCGCAACATCTTGAAACCTTTTGGCACCAGGGGTTCTCTTGAAAACGTAACACCACAGGCCAGGCCTTCGCGGCTGTCCCCCGAGGACTGTTGAGTTGGGTTTTGGGAGGATGGTTGGCAAGGCACCAGGACCCGGGCCAGTAGGCCGGGGTTTGGGGCGAGGAATTAACATTCCGTTACTCCAGATTTTCTGTGTGTCGCCTCCGACGTTTCGAGACGACATTCCCGTGGCCCGGCGCAGTCGGGCTGCGATACCCCGTCGCGCACCGCTTTGGCTGAGCCTGCTGCGCGGGGCCTTATTGCTTGGGCTGGCTCTTGGCGGCCTGATTCTCCTGCGCCAAGGAGGCATGTTGCCCTGGCTTGAGCCTGGCCCCGTGGCAGGTCTGGGGGAGCGTCCCACGGCCGATGGGCGCTTGCTCAGCCATTTCCCTTACCCGGAAGCCCCCGCCGGGGTTCTGGTGGCGCTGGGGCCTGGCCTGCAGCTGAGGCCGGAAGCCGCTGCCGCCATGCGTGCCATGCAGCAGGCCGCCGCCGGCGACGGCGTGGACCTGCAGGTGCTGAGTGCCTTTCGCTCGATTGAGCTGCAACGCAGTCTATTTTTCGACGTCAAGGCTGAACGCAATCAGGATGCCCACACCCGGGCCAAGGTCAGCGCCCCCCCTGGCTATTCCGAACACAGCACCGGCTATGCGGTGGACCTAGGTGATGGAGGTCAACCGACGACCAATCTCAGTCAGACCTTTGAAAATACGCCGGCCTACCGCTGGTTGTCCCTGCATGCGGGCCAATACCACTTCACTCTTTCCTTTCCTAAGGGCAATATTCAGGGCGTGAGTTACGAACCCTGGCACTGGCGTTTTGAAGGGTCTTCAGAGGCATTGCGGCTGTTTGAGCCAGCCCAGCGACTGGTCCCCTGAGTCAGGCATGGCGCAAGGTAGGATGAACTTTCGCTTCAGTAACCTGGCGCGACGAAAACCACATAAGCACGCCGGTCTTCCGCATCAGCCCTGGTTTCGAATTTTCCACCCTCCCAACCGAGAACATCATGAGCGGCGACAGCA
>CAMDWF010000243.1 GCA_945878795.1 Synechococcus sp. UW140 | reverse complement strand
AAGGGCTGGCGCTGGCATGAGGGTGCCGCTCAGGCCATGGTGACAAACTCCTCGGCCACGGTGGGGTGCAGGGCCATGGTGCGGTCGAAGTCCGCTTTGGTAGCTCCCATGCCCAGGGCAATCGCCGCCATCTGGATAATCTCGGCGCTGTGCTCGCCCACCATGTGGCACCCCAGCACCCGATCATCGGGGCGGTGCACCACCAGTTTGAGCAGGTTGCGGGGACCTCGCTGGGGCAGGGACTGGGCCATGGACCGAAAACGGGCCCGGTGCACCGCGATGAAGTTGCTGCCAAAGCGTTCGATCGCCTCCTCTTCGCTGAGGCCCACCGTGGCCAGCTCGGGCTGGCTGAAGACCGCCTTGGCCACCAGGTGGTGGTTGACTCGCCTGGGCCTGTCGCCATAAATCGTATCGGCAAAGGCGCGGCCCTCATCGATCGCCACCGGGGTCAGATTGACCCTGTCGGTGACATCCCCAACGGCAAATATGTGGGGGACGGAGGTGGCCTGGTCCCCATCCACCAGGATGCGCTCGTTTGCGACGGCTACCCCGGCGGCCTCCAGGCCCAAACCTTGCAGCAAGGGCCGGCGCCCGGTCGCCAGTAACACCCCCCCACAGGTGAGGTCCTCGCCGCTGCGGGTGAGCACCGTCAATGCCCCTGGTTCCCCCTCGATGGCGATGGGCTGTTGCTGGAAGCGCAGCTCCAGTCCATTAGCCAGAAGTCCTTCCTGGACAACCGCCACCGCTTCGCGATCGAAACCCTTGAGCAGCTGGTTTCCCCTCACCAGCTGACACACCTGAACCCCAAGCCCCAGCAAAATTCCGGCCACTTCACAGGCAATGAAGCCTGCCCCCACGATGACGACCCGTTGGGGAAGGGCCTCAAGCAGAAAGAGATCATCACTGACCCAGGCCAGCTCAACCCCTGGAATGGGGGGTCGCTGGGGCATGCCACCGGCGGCGATCAGCAGCCGATCCGCCTTCAGGGTGCGGGACGGTTGGCCACTGGCATTCACCTCCACACTGTGGGGACCGCTAAGGCTGGCCCAGCCTTCCACAAGGGTGACACCGGCCTTGATGAGGCCTTGCCTGTGGATCCCTTCCAGCCGCATGACCTCGTCCCGCACCCGTTGGAGCAGTACCCCGCCCTGGGGCACCGGTGCGGCGAGTTGCCATCCATAGGCCCTTGCATCCTCGGCCAGTTGGCCGAAGGCGGAGCCGTAAACCAGCAGCTTTTTAGGAACACACCCCCTGATCACGCAGGTGCCGCCGACCCGATCCCCCTCGACGATGGCCACCTGGGCGCCGTAGCTGGCCGCCCGCTTGGCGGCGGCCAGACCGCCGGAACCAGCACCAATGACGAGTAGATCGAAGCAATCGTCCATGGTTCAGCGGGGGGGTGCTTGGGCAACTTAGGTGGGTTGGCCAAGTCAGGAGCCACCATAAAAAAACCCTCCGCTGCGGCGAAGGGTTGGCGAACTTCCTGGGTTCATTAGGGCGGGAGTTGCTGGTGAATCGCCCTGAACAGGGGGTTGGAGAATTAGAGGGCGGTGGCGTCCCGGTCACCGGTACGGATCCGTATCGCCATCTCCACGGGACTGACGAAGATTTTGCCATCGCCAATCTCACCGGTGCGGGCCGCATCACCGATGGCGGTAATGGTTGCTTCCACCTTGTCATCCGGTACAACCACCATCAATTTCGCCTTGGGCAGAAACTCAACGGTGTATTCGGTGCCGCGATAACGCTCCACCTGTCCTTTCTGTCGACCAAAACCGCGGGCGTCGTTGACGGTCATACCAATCACATCAATAGCCACTAGGGCCCGTTTGATGGCGTCCACCTTTGTGGGGCGAACAAGAGCCGTGATCATCTTCATGGTGGGGTTGGAATCAGTTGGTCATGGGGTCGTAAGCCTCTTCGCCGTGGGCCACGAAGTCGAGACCGCGATCTTCAGATTCAGCCGAAACACGAAGTTTCATAAACAGGCCCAGGAACCAGAGGATCAGGGCCGTTCCCAGGGCAACGAAGCCGTAGGTAAACAGCACGGCCTTCAATTGGGCGATGAACAGGCCAGCATTGCCGCCCTCCTCAATGATTTTGGCGGAAAGGGGGAAATAGTCCGCAGGCACCAGATTTTTAACAGCAAGCAGGCCGGTTAGCAGGGCTCCAACCGTCCCACCGACGCCATGGACCATGAAGGTATCCAAGGAATCATCAAATTGAACCGCCGCTTTGATGCGTACGGCAATCGTGCAGGCCACAGCAGTGAGGGCCCCAATCAAAATAGATGCCCCCACATACACGAATCCGGCGGCTGGGGTGATGCCAACCAAGCCAGCAACTGCACCCGTTGCGGCACCGACCGCGGTGGGTTTGCCGTCCTTGAACCACTCAATCAGGCACCAGGTGAGCATGCCGGCCGATGCTGATGTGGTGGTGGTCAAGAAGGGGTAACCAGCGGTTTTGGAGGCAAACATGCTGGCGCCGTTGAAGCCGAACCAACCGAACCAGAGCAGACCGGCGCCGAGCAGAATGAAAGGAACGTTATGCGGGGGACGCTTGTTATCGGGCCAGGTGGTGCGGGGACCAAGAATGGCAGCAGCCACAAGGGCGGCCACCCCGGAAGCGATGTGAACCACCGTGCCCCCGGCGAAGTCGATGGCACCTATGGAGCCGAAGGGACCAAGAAAGCCACCACCCCAGACCATTTTGGTCATGGGGGAGTAGATCAAAAGGCTCCAGATTAAGCAAAACCAGAACCAGGCTTTGAAGCTGATTCTTTCCACCAGAGCCCCGGAGATCAAGGCCGGGGTGATGATGGCAAACATGCCCTGGAAAAGGGCGAAAGAGCTGCTGGAAATAGCAAATCCATCGGCCAGGGGTGCATCACCCAGCTCGCCACCGACCCCATTGAGCCACATGGCTTCGAGGCCCCCGATGAAGGGACTTTTGAAACCGGTTCCAAAGGCAAGGCTATAACCAACCACCACCCAGAGAACGCCGATGAGACCCATGAGGAAGAAACTCATCATCATGGTGTTGAGCACGTTCTTCGAGCGGGTAAAACCGCCATAGAAGAAAGCCAGACCAGGGGTCATCAGCAACACCAAGGCAGACCCGAACAGCATCAGCAGTGTGTCGGCCCCATCGGTGGGCATCTTGGTGAGGGCGGCATGGGCCGAACCTGCCATCAATGGTAGAAGTCCGGCTCCAGCCGCCATCAGGCCCATGCCGTAACGACGCAGTTGCAGTTGCTGGACACCAGCAAAAAAATTGACTCTCAATCGATCGAAGGTCGCAAGGGTCGACGTTTCATGGCCCGATAGAAAACGCGGTGGCATAAAAGACCAACGTCTGCGAAGTTCCAGGCAACAGTGACCTTCAAGGGGTGGGTTGAGATGTAGCAACCGAAACCAAAGTCTCGCCAAGGCCCAAATGGGTTTGAAAAGGGTCTGGGTCCGTCGGCGACGCCCAGAATCCATGCGAACCTTCGTGGCTTAAATGTCTTAAGGGCCATTTTTCAGCCCTGCGCTTGGCCGAGCGGGGTTGTCGCCCCCTTGATTGCGCCACCATGTATGCCCCCCAAGAGCAGCGCCATGGGATCCCTACGGGTTGAGCCCCTCAGTTGGAAGGACATCGAGCGCCTGGCACCCCGGCGGCCAGACCTTGTCAATGGACCCACCAATCCCCAGGCCCGCTTGCGGCTGTTCGGCCAGGACGAGGCGGCGGTGCGGGTGACCTTGTACCGGGACCACCATGCCTGGTGTCCCTATTGCCAGAAGGTGTGGCTCTGGCTGGAGGAGAAGCGGGTTCCCTACCGCATT
>CAMDWF010000242.1 GCA_945878795.1 Synechococcus sp. UW140 | reverse complement strand
GGCTGGCGCTGGCGATCGGCGTACCGGAGAGCCGCATCAACGCGATCGTGAAGGGGCGGCGGACGATCAGTGCCGACACCGATCTGCGCCTGTGCCGTTTCTTCGGCCTCAGCGAAGGTTTCTGGCTGAGGATGCAGGCCAGCCATGATCTGAAGCTGGCCAAGCAGGCTCTTGGGTGCGTGCTGCACTCCATCGAACCCTTCCAGCCCACCTGATCTTGTTTCGGGATCGACGGCCCGCACCCACCACCGCGTTCCATTCCGGCTGGTGCAAAGCCAGCCCATCGGTCCCATGCCCGGACTTTGATCGAGCCGCTGATCGGGGTAAGGGGGCTCCTGTGCCCGAAGCCGCAGGCTTCTGCGTGAGCAAACAGCCCACCTCCTCGCCGCGCTGCTTTCGGAAAGCGTCAAGGCGTTGGCGGCACAGCTGCAGCAGCTGGTCGCGCTCAGCGTCGCTCAGCTCCTCCCCGCCCACAAGGCCGTAGGCGCCCTGGTCGTAGCGGGTGATGCCGTTGAAGGTGAACCTTGCCCACCATCCGCTTGACGCGCTCCGTGTAGTACTCGATCTGGGTCACGTCCTCCCCCAGGATCCGGCGGGCTACGTCCTGCGCGGGGGCCGGGCTGGCTGTTGCCTGGCAAATCCGTGGCCCAGGCGCTCCATCAGCATCAGGGGTTGGTAGACGTGGCTCATGCGCATGCGCTTGGCGATGTACTCGCGTAGGCGCTCGTAAGTGGGGGAGGGGGTTGGGGGCATGGGGCGATCCTGGCGCTGTGGGGGCCAGTGCTGGGGCGGGGGGTGACAGGGGGTGGCACTGGTGGGGGAGAGGCCACAAACGCCATGCCAGCGCCAAAACCAGCTCACGGTCGTGATCTGCTGACCCCCCTAGGCTGGGGAAGCCAGGAAACCGCCATGACAAACCAGCTTGGGCGCATCACCATCAACCCTGAGATCTGCCATGGAAAGCCAACCATCCGTGGCTTGCGTTATCCCGTGGAAATGGTGCTCGAGCTGTTGTCAGCTGGGATGAGTGCATCTGACATACTTGCCGACTACTCTGATCTTGAGGCTGAAGACATTACGGCGGTGCTTGAATATGCCACCCATCTTTCCCGAGTTCAGCGGATTGATCCCGTCTCTGCATGAGGATCCTGCTGGATGCTCAGCTGCCTCAATCTCTCGTTCGGCCGCTGGAACAATTGGGTTGCGACGTCCTCCACACCCTTGAACTTCCAGAGGGCAATCGCAGCGCCGACAACCTGATTTGCTCCATTGCCGACCGCGATGGACGGGTAGTCTTCAGTAAGGATGCTGATTTCGTCCGTAGTCATCTCTTGCACGGCACTCCCGCCAAGCTTTTGATCGTGGCCACCGGCAACATTGGCAACCGGGATCTCACCGCTCTACTGCTTCGTGTTCTGCCGGAGTTGAACCGGCTATTTGAAACCCATGTCCTCATCGAGCTGAATCGGAAGGCATTGGTTGTGAGGCACTGAATGTCATTGAACTCGGCGCCGATGAACCGTTTGCCCACATGACTCATGTGCATCCGCTTGGCGATCGGTTCCACCACCGCATTCCATTCCGGCTGGTGCAACGCCAACTCATCAGCCACATGCCGCTGCGGGATCACCAGACTGTGCCCAGGCGTCACCGGAAACGCATCGGCGATGCACAACGCCAGTTCGTTCTCCAGCAGCACCCGGCCACTGGCCTCCAGCGCGCAGAACTGGCTGGGCTGCGGCGACCGAGGAGCTCCCTAAGCATCAGGGGCTGGTCAACGTGGCTCATGCGCATGCGCTTGGCGATGTAGTGCCGCAGGCGCTCGTAGGTGGGGGAGGGGGTTGGGGGCATGGGGGGATCTTGGCCGGGATTCCTTGTGCGGGCCGGCTTGCTGGGGCGGGATGTGACAGGGGGTGGCACTTGCTCTTTGAGCATCCCTTTCCCGCTGGCTATGACGATCCAGGTTTGCTGGCCCCGTGGGCAGCTCGGCCCCTGCCACGCGGCATGGTGATCCGCTTTGATCCCTGCAAGCGCCTGAGCACCCTCGAACAGCGAGGCCTGGACTTCCTCGATGCGGAGAGAGTCTTCGCAGGCCCCACGATTGAGGTCCCCGATCGAAGAAGAGACTATGGTGAGGTGAGGACGATTTGTTTCGGGGTCCTTCGTGGCCGCGCCGTGATTGTTGTCTACACGGAGCGCAACGGCATCAGGCACATTATCTCAATGCGTAAGGCAAATGAACGAGAACAACGTCGTTTTCTCCCCCACCTCTGCTGAAGGCGAAATCCACTCTGATCTTCAGCGCATCGATTCCCATAGTATCCAACCCGAGGAATATGAAGAGATCCCAGAGCTCACTGAAGCTGATTTCGCGGCGGCTGTGATCAAGCGCCCTGGCCAGCCGGATCAGCCTTTTCTGGCAAAACCACCCCAAGCAACTTGACCCTATCGAGGCGCTAGCGGCACAGCTGCAGCAGCTCGTCGCGTAGTGGCTCCGCCACGCTGGCCTTCGGCCACTCCGCCCACCAAGCCGTAGGCGCCCTGGTCGCAGCGGGTGATGCCGTTGAAGGTGAACCTTGCCCAGCAGGCGCGGCGGATGCGGCGGGCCCCATTCTGCGCGGGGGCTTGAGATCCAGGTGGGGGAAGGGGGGTGACAGGGGGTGGAACTTGTAGAGCAGAACCCTTGGTGCCATGGCATCCATCCTTGC
The DNA here is from genome assembly GCA_945878795.1 of Synechococcus sp. UW140. Lineage (GTDB taxonomy): Bacteria > Cyanobacteriota > Cyanobacteriia > PCC-6307 > Cyanobiaceae > Cyanobium. The sequence goes on along the minus strand of CAMDWF010000242.1, from coordinate 1,129 downwards.
CATTCCTTTGCAAGCCTTGTTCCATGCCTACGCTGGTATGCCTGCCGTTGGTGATGGTGATGACACCCATGACTGACCTGCTGCAACTACCCCAGAACGAGCGGCTGGCCTTGGCGATTGCCCTGTGGGACAGCCTCGATGACCAGGCCCGCGATGGTGCGCTGCCGCTGGACCCGGGCCTCTGCGCTGAGCTCGATCGTCGCTGGACGGCCCATCTCAGCAACCCTGGTGATGCCCTGGCCTGGGATGAAATGCGGAGCCAACTCGGCATCGGATGACCATGCCCTTGATCCGCTTCCTGCCGGAGGCGGTGGAGGATCTGCTGGAAACCCAGCGCTGGTATGGCAGGCGTGAGCCGGCATTGGCCTGGGACTTTGCCGAATCCTTCGCTGCGGCGGTGGAGCGCATCCGCCGCGACCCCCGATCCTTCCCCCTGATTCACGGGCAGATTCGCCCACTCGTGCTGCGGCAGTTCCCCTATGGCGTGTATTTCCGAGAGGAGGGCCCTCGGGCTACATCCTGCGCCGGGGCTGGGCGGCGGCGGCCGAGGAGCTCCATGAGCATCAGGGGTTGGTAGACGTGGTTCATGCGCATGCGTTTCGCGATGTAGTGCCTCAGGCGCTCGTAGGTGGGGGAGGGGATTGGGGGCATGGGGGGATCCTGGCGCTGCGGGGGCTGGGGGGTGACAAGGGTGGAACTTGTAGGGAAGAAGCCCTGACGCGTGCCACGCCCTCCACGTAGCACGCGCACTAACATGGCTGGATCGTTTCGCCTTACTTACTTCAGTCCTCGCGTTCGCGAGAAGATCGAATCGTGACCTGTCGACCTGCTGGCCCGTTGTGTAGCCGAAGGCTTCTGCGAAGCAGTTGAACTCCTGGACCTGCTGGAAGGCCATGGCCCCCTGCTGGGCTCGCCACACTCCAAGGCCCTCGGCGAGGGCCTGTTTGAACTCAGGCCCAAAAGCCCCAGCGGGATTGGCAGAGCGTTCTTTTGTTATTGCAGTGGCCGCATGAACATCGATCTCCACTAGGCAAAGAAATATAGCTAATAGCACTTGACGCGAGGCACTAGACCTTAAAGTTTCCTATAAGAGTAAATTCTCAAGCAGATCAGATAGCACAAATTTTAT
>CAMDWF010000241.1 GCA_945878795.1 Synechococcus sp. UW140 | reverse complement strand
ACCAGCACCGACTTGATCGATAACGTCGATGTTGCTGCCCCAGGGGTGAATGTTCTTTCCTATTATAAAAACGGGGTTCTCACCAACCTTAGCGGCACCTCCATGGCCGCCCCCCATGTGGCTGGAGCCTTACTGACTGGAGGTGTCCTCAAGGGAGACCTTGTCAAAGCGCCAACCAATGGCGACGCCGATCCGTTTGCCTGGGCAGCGAACCTGCCCCCATCCCAGATCCCAACTGCCCTGCCCGGCTACGCTATTTCCATGTCAACTGCCGTCCTCGAAGGGCAAACCTTCACGGTGGCACTCAGCACTGTCAATGTGGCTGCCGGCAGCAGCCTGTATTGGCGGCTCAACGGTGTAGGCATCACGACCGGCGACTTCGTTGGCCTCAGTAGCCTCGAAGGCAGCAGTGCTATTCAAGCTGATGGCACAGCCACCGTGGCTCTCCAATTGGCTGCAGACAGCCTAACCGAAGGCAATGAAGTTCTCGGGGTAGAATTTTATAGCGATTCCAGCCGCAACCTGCCGCTGCTCAGCCGCGTCGCCAGCATCGCTGACACTTCAATCAACCCCGTCACCAATTTGGTGCTGTGGGGCACAACAACCAATGACACCATCACCGCTGGCAGTAGCGACGACAGGCTCACCGGCGTCACCGCAACGGGAACCACAGCAGCAGATACAGGCAAGGGCCAGATCGATAGACTTACCGGCGGGAGCGGCAGGGATACTTTCGTATTGGGAGACGCCACCCGGGGGGTCTTCTACGACGATAAAATCATCGGCAATCTTGGCAGCAATGACTATGCACTGATAACGGACTTTACCCCTGGCCAAGACAAGCTCCAATTGCGCAGCAGCAGCTACTTAGTCTCCGTTTCTGGCACTACCACCTCTCTCTATTGGGACCGCAATTCTAACAATGTATTTAACAGCACTGGCCCAGACCGCGACGAGCTGATCGCCGTACTCTCCAATGCCAGGATCACAGGGAGTGATCTCATCTGGGTGTAATCCCTGACCCCCCTGACCTGACCCCCCTCAACCCCGCCAGCAGCACCCAGCCGGCAATGTTTATCCGGCTGTCATAGAGAGGAATGTCGGTGGCATGGAGGGCCACCAGAACCAGCGCCGCCGTCCACCAAGCCCGCTCGAAGACCGGGCCCGTCGCCATGCCCAGCCGCACCCCCCGCAGCAACAACCAGAGGGTGAAACCCACCAGCAGCAAAGCGGCCGGCAGGCCGTGGCTGAGCGCCAGATCAATCGGCAGATTGTGGGGGTGGCCATGCCAATGGCCGGTGCGGCGGGGATAGATGAGGCTGAAGGCGGCCGCCCCCCAACCCAGCCAGGGACGCTCTGCAATCAACCCGAGAGCCACCTGCCACTGGGCTAGACGGGTGATTGCCAAGGGCCTCTGACCGGCGAACTGGAAATCGTTGAGGCGGGCCCAGACGGCCTGGGGCACTAACTGCTGGGCTGGGCCCTGCAGCACCGCAGGCACCCCCGGCAGGGTGGCCGCAGCTACCAGCCCCAGGCCGATGGCCAGCAAGGGCAGCAACCAAGACCAGCTGGCGGGCCCCGCCACCAGGGGTACGGTCAACATCAGGGCCCCCCAGGCGTTGCGGGAGTCGGTGAGAAAGACAGCCGCCACCATGGCCGCCGCAATCACCAAGACCCCCAGCCGTTGACGCCAACCCAAAAATGGCTGCAACAGGGCCGCCAGGCTGAAGGGCCAGGCCATCACCAACCAGGCACCGGCGATGTTGGCGTAATCAAACAGACCAGCCAACCGCCCCTCTGGATTGCCGCCGGGATGGAGATGCCAGATGATCGATCCCCCCAGGGCCTGGAAGGGGCCATGCCAACCCCAGGCCAGTTGGCCCAGGCCGGTTACAAGCACGGGTACGGTGCCTGCCAAAAGCATCAAGCCGGCACGACGCCTTGAGGTCTGGCAGATCAGATAGGGCTGGAAGCCCCAGAAGCCCCAGAAAAAAGGCAGCCAGTTGCCCAGCCCAACCCAAGCCAGCCAGCCACTGGACGCCCCCGCAGCCCCCAACACCATCAGGCCGGCTACCACGAGCAACAGCCGGTTCGCCCCGTCCGCCAAGTACGGACCCCGCCGGCGGCACCCCAGGATCAGGGCCACCAACAACAGCAGCCCGGCCAGCAGGGCACTACTGGCCAACAGCAGCAGTCCCAACTGAAAACAAACCCAACCCAAGGGGAAGGCGCCAGCAGGGCGATCACTGAGAAGCTTCTGGCGCAGTTCCTTTTGGCGCAGGTCAATGAAACGGATCAACGCAAAACCCCCGAAAACGAACACGGTGCTTGGGCGCTGCCGTGCTTTCAGCGTTCAATCAAACACCGCCGTCCGGCTCCGATACACCATCACCCGGTGACACAGCACCAGGCGGACAGCATTCGGCAGGGGACAGATGCCTTCAGGCATGGATGCCTGCGGTGCCGGGTGCAAGAACGGAGCCCGGGGCTAGGGGCAACCTGTTGCAACGCGGCAACAACTGGGGCTGGACGTGGATTGGCTCGGTACAGTCCCGATGAGCTTCCTGCCCCGTTCCATGGCCGTCTCGACGTCCCAGCCCCCTAGCCCGCTCGCCGGCTGGCGGGCGGCTCTGCGCCCTCTGTTCGCCTTGGTGCTGGCCCTGGTGCTGAGCCTCGGCCTGGCGGCCTGCGACGGCAGTCCCCGGGCGGCCGCCACCCTCAGCGATGAGACCTTGAACAGCATCACCCGCCAGGCGGAGGGCTTCCTGGCAGCCCGTGACCGGCTGCCCGAGCTGGCTGGCCTGGTGAACAGCCGCAACTGGGTCTTCACCCGCAACCTCATCCACGGACCCATGCAGGAAGTGGGTCGCCAGATGCTGTACATCAACAAACTGCTGCTTCCAGCAGACCGGGCCGAAGCCGAAAAGCGGGCCACAAGCCTCAAGACCTCCCTGGCCCAGCTCGATGAAGCCGCCCGGCTGCAGGACGGCGAATTACTGCGCAAGACCTACATCAAGGTTGCCAGTGGCTTCGGTCTCTATTCCCAGATGTTCCCCGCAAGCGTCCAGCAAGCTCTGAAACAAGTGTGAGTGCCAGCGGCACGGACGGAAGCCAGACGCCCTCCTCACGCAGCGTCATCGTGGTGGGGGCAGGGATTGTGGGACTCTCCTGCGCCTGGTTGCTGCAACGCCGCGGCCACAGGGTTTTGCTGATTGATCCCGCCCTTGGCTCCGACACCGGCCCAGGGACGGGCCCAAATGCCAGCCGGGCGGCCCTGGGGGTGCTGATGGGCCAAGTCTTTCGCCGCAGCCATGGCAGGGGTTGGCGGTTACGCCAGCGCAGTTTGGAGCTCTGGAGCTCCTGGAACCATTCGCTGGCCTCCCGGGGCAGGCCCATCGCCCATCGCAGCGGTTTACTGCTGCTGGCCCATGATGGCCCCGAACTGGAACGCCAGCAGGCCTTGTTGGCGGAGCGCCAAAAGCTGGGACTGCCGCTGTCCGCTTGGAGCCTGGAGCAACTGAAGGCCATGGCCCCGCCGCTGCCGGCGCCAGCCCTTGGGGGGTTGTTTTCGCCTCAAGATGGCCAGATCGATCCGCTTCAGGCCCTCGAAGCCCTGCATAGCGACGCTTGCGCCGCCGGGCTGACCAGCCTACCGCAATCGGTCACGACCCTCGAGCCCCGGCGCCGGGGGAGCGGCTGGCAGGTTGGCCTCCTGGACGGCCGAGTCTTTGAGGCCGAATGGTTGGTCCTGGCCGCAGGCATTGAGGGCCAGTCGCTGCTTGACGCCCTGGAGGGGCAGGGCGCCTGGGCTTCCAGACTGGGGGCGGGCCCTCCCCTGA
>CAMDWF010000240.1 GCA_945878795.1 Synechococcus sp. UW140 | reverse complement strand
TGTTTGGCCAGGAAACCGATGGACTACCGGCACCTTTGCTGGCCCAGGCTGATGCTGCGCTGACAATCCCGATGGCCCGAAAAGCCCAACCAGGTCAGGGAGGTGTCCGCAGCCTGAACCTTTCTGTGGCCGTGGCTGTGGTTTTGTTTGAATCCCTGAGACAAATACAACTCCAACCGGGCAATTAGCAGACAAACGGTTGACCAAAAACAGGACTGAAAGCCTGATTCAACCATCCCCAACATCAACCCCTTTTAATTCTATAGCACATCTCTGCCCCAATGTCAAGCTGATCGTATTCAGTGTTTGCATTGACGTTCGCAGGTCAACACGCTAAGGTCTGGCGGACTTGGGGATGATGGCTTCTCCAACAGGTCTTGTTCATCGAATTGATTTGCATGAAGCCCGCTCAAATTTGGACTCTCTTTTTCACTGGTTCAGCAATCGTCTCCCCTTTCCTCGCAGCCATTGCCAGGGATTCTGTATTAAGCGATACTCAGCAAGCCCTGGTCCGCGCTTTGGCGGCACCAGCCTCCCCTCCAGATGAGGTTGGTGATGCCCCTGGTTCCGCCGCTGCCCCGCAGGCCCCTTCAGCGAACCTGCTAACCCCCCCATCAGGGCCGAATTCCCTCGCCTACGAACCGACCCAGCCCCAAACCGCTTCTGCCGATGGACTCAACTGGCAACCCCTTTATCCGCGGCCCGCTAGCGCGCCAGCGGCACCCCAAGGCACCAGGGGCTTGGTGCGCTCGGGTGACACCGTGCTGAGTGTTGCCCAGCGCTACGGCATGACCGTCAGCGATCTGGTGCGGCTCAATCCTGGTGTCGAAATGGCCAGCCTCACCCCAGGCAGCCAGCTAAAGGTGGCCGCTACGGCGCCCATGCGCGCCCACATGCTGTTAGCCCTCAAGCCCATGGGCAGCGGTGCTCTCAGCTGGCCCGATTTGCCCAACCTCCCCCAGGTCCCTCAAGCTCCCCTGCCCGGCTCAGGGGTAGGGGACTACATCTGGCCGACCCAAGGGGTGTTCACTTCGGGATACGGCTGGCGATGGGGTCGGATGCACAAAGGCATCGACGTTGCAAACAGCACAGGCACCCCCATTGTGGCGGCCAAAGAAGGACGGGTTACCTTTTCCGGCTGGCACGATGGGGGCTATGGCTACTTAGTCGAGATCAGCCATGCCGATGGTTCCCTGACTCGCTACGGCCACAACAGCCGCCTGTTGGTCGGCCAGGGTCAGGAGGTGCGCCAAGGCGAGGCGATCAGCCAAATGGGCAGCACGGGCAACAGCACCGGGCCCCACCTCCATTTTGAGATAATTGCTCCGGGCATGGGCGCCATGAATCCCCTCAGCTACCTGCCGCCGCGGGCCTGAGGGCTGCCCAAGCAACTGAGGGGCCATCCTCTACAATCAACTCGAAGTCAAGGCTCGGTAGCTCAGCTGGTTAGAGCGTGGGATTCATAACCCCAAGGTCGGGAGTTCAAGTCTCCCTCGAGCCATTTTTTATCAATTAATGATACATACCCATTGATCATTGCAGGGGCTATGCCACTACATTGGCATTTTTTACGCACACATCGTTCGAATCACCTGTGGCGCCGCCCTCGCCACAATCCAAAGATGAGGGCGGCGATGAGCCTCAGCTGATGTGTTCGATCAGCTCAGTGTCTGGATAACGGACCTTGGCCAAGCTTGCGTACTTGTCTTCGGCGCTGTGATAACCAGCCACCGCCACTACGGAACTGCGGTAGTCGCTGTCTTCCAGCCCCAGAACCCTGTCGTACTCGGCCGGTGAAAATCCCTCGATCGGCGTCGTGTCAACTCCCAATAGGGCTGCGGAGGTGAGGAAAGTGCCCAGGGCGATATATACCTGGTTAGAGCTCCACTGGTCGATGTGCTGGCTGCGGGGGCCATTGATCAGATCCTTGCGGATCAAGTCGCCATAGAACCCCAGCGATTCGATTGGAACACCGCGGAGGGTACTGGTGGTGGTTATCAGCTTCTCCACGTCCGCTTCTTCAATGCGGCGTTTGGCCAGGAATACAACCAGATGGGATGCGTCGGTGATCTGGGACTGGTTCCAGGAGTGTGGACGCAGCTCAGCCCGCAGCACTGCGTTGGTGATCACCAGAAATTTCCAAGGCTGCAGGCCGTAGGAGGAAGGGCTCAGCACCAGGCTTTTTTCAAGTGCTGCCCAGGTTTCTGGATCGATGCGGCGGCTGGCATCAAAAGCCTTGGTGGCGTAACGCTGCTGGAGGGCCTCCAGCAAGGTTGTGGTTGTCAGGGCCAAGGAGGGATTCATGGGAGGTGGAATGGGAAACCTAGGTCCACTGGCAGGGATCTCGCCACATCCAAGCAAGGTCGTGACTGGCGCCAGGTAAACGATGCATATCAGTGCCCATGTATATGTATGGTGGACTCTCAGTTTTTAAGTTAGCCCCGATCTGCCACCAGGCAATCCTTAGGCGTTAATTATCAACGCATTTCAACTGCATTGAGCCGAACCCGAAAGCTGTTGCTCGCCATTTTGTCCTGATCGTCTTCCACCATGGCCCTTGGATTGGGGGTGGTGGCATCCTGAAGAGCACTGGCTTGGCGCCGCCAACGGGCTTCGGCGGGGGAAGAACGACCCTCGATGGCACGAATTAGGGAGCGGCTACGGTTCGCCTCGCCGACCGTTTCGCCCTGCTTGGGACGGATCAGGGGATTGCCCTTGAGATCACTGCGAAGCTGGTTGAGCAGGCGGAAATGACCGGTGGCGTTGTATTTGCGCAGAACAGTGGGATCCCAGGGCATCGGGCAGATCAAATCAATTGTTCAACACACTTTAGGGATCCGCTGGTCCCCCACCCAGGCTCTATACCCCATCAGTAACAGAATCAGCCCCGATCCCCTGAAAACGTGATAGGTTTGTCGCAGACGCAACTTGAAGTCGAACCGACTCCGTCCTGTGTGGCTCCGGCCTACGTGACTCCGTTGCCCGTAGCGATTTGGTTCAGCTTGTCGCGTCCTAAAACCTTCCTTTTGCTCCAATCATTGCCATGACGAGGATTGTTGGTCTCGCCGCCCCTGATTTCACCGCCACAGCGGTGGTCGACCAGGAGTTCAAAGAGGTATCTCTCTCTCAGTATCGCGGCAAATACGTGGTGCTGTTCTTCTATCCCCTGGATTTCACCTTCGTCTGTCCGACGGAAATCACGGCCTTCAGTGACCGCTACGCCGATTTCTCCAGCCGCAACACCGAAGTGCTTGGGGTTTCCGTCGATAGTCAGTTCAGTCACCTGGCCTGGGTGCAGACCGACCGCAAGAACGGTGGACTTGGTGATATTGCCTATCCCCTCGTCGCCGACCTGAACAAAACCATCGCCCGCGACTACCAAGTTCTCGATGAGGACGCTGGCATCGCCCTACGAGGTCTGTTCATTATCGATCCCGATGGCATCGTGATGCACAGCACCATTAACAACCTGCCCGTCGGTCGCAGTGTGGATGAAACCTTGCGGGTGCTGCAGGCCTTCCAGTACGTCCAGTCCCATCCTGACGAGGTCTGCCCTGCTAACTGGACCCCAGGCGAAAAAACTATGAATCCCGATCCAGTCAAGAGCAAGGACTTTTTTGCTGCAGTCAACTGATCGCTCTTTCAATTTTTCCAATAAGGGGCCCTGGGGCCCTTTTTTTTGTTGTTCAGTACCTACTCCTGGCCCAACCTTTGGCTGAAGAATGGTTAGGGCCCCCTGCTCAGACCAGCTCAAGGGAACCCCGCTGACCGTCCAGGTGTGCCAGCCGTCCCAGCGGCAGGGCCAGATTGGGCTGGCCGTGTCCCACAGGTAGCCCAGCCACCATGGGCACATCCAGGCTGCCAAGCCGTTCCTGCAGTACCTCTTCCATAGT
>CAMDWF010000239.1 GCA_945878795.1 Synechococcus sp. UW140 | reverse complement strand
GCGGAGGGATCAGGAGTTAGGGAACCAACGATCCAGTCTGCTCTGGGCCCGGCGGCGGATGTCCGGGGTTAGGTGCCGGCCGCAGAGGCTCAACAGGGCCGTCAGGGCGACCATGTCATCGCCGAAGCCGATGGCCGGCAGGAAATCGGGAATCAGATCGACCGGTAGCAGTAGATAGGTGAGGGCCGCGAGCACCGTCAGCCGTGCCTGGTGGGGCGTACCACCATCGAGCAACATCTCAAAGCATTCCAGGGCGGGTCTGGCCACGGTGCGCCCGGCACGACGGACCAGTCGCATCAGCAGGTTTTCATCCACCGCCACACCGGGCAGCACTTCGGGATCGATGCTGCGTTGGCTATGGGCAGGGTCAGCAGAGTCAGAGGTCCGGGGGGAAGGGGCGGCAGAAGCCGCCGCTGGGGAAGCGGCCATGGAGGCTCTTGAGGGGGCGCCAAAGGGGCGTGATTGCTTTCCTTTTTAAGCCCAACTTGGCCCCTGGCCAGGACGGTTGTCCCCCCATTAATCCAGCTGGCACCACCACCACTGAGGCCTTGCCTGCGGCCTGCTCGGCCCCCTCCATGGCTGGGGCTGCCAAGCCCAGGTCAACCCAGCGGCAGGCCAGCTACCGTCGCAGCCAGCTCCTGGTCCCGGTCCGATGACATCCTTGCCCTTCCTTGACTCCCCCGTGCTGTCCCGGGCCCTGGTGGCCTATGGCCATTACTTGAGCTTCATGGTTTGCTTTGCGGCCCTGGTTCTGGAGCGACGCTTGATCCGTCCGCAACCGGACCGCAGTGACGCCATCTTGATGGTGATTACAGATATTGTTTATGGCCTGGCCGCTTTGGGGGTATTAGGGACAGGGATCTTGCGCGTCCTTTATTTTGGACAGGGCAGTGCTTTCTATACGGAGAACCCCCTTTTCTGGTGGAAAGTTGGGGCCTACATGGCGGTTGGAACTTTATCCCTCTACCCCACCATCACCTATATCCTTTGGGCGATTCCCCTGCGTAAAGGTGAACTGCCCCTAGTGGGTGAATCCCTGGCCACCCGTCTGAAATGGATCCTCAATATCGAGATCCTGGGCTTCGCCCTGATCCCCTTGCTGGCGGCACTGATGGCCAGGGGCGTTGGCCGTCCCCTTTTGGGCTGATCCCGCCAGCAAAAGTGGTTGTGCGGTCGGTTCCCGCCTGGATCGGCCCTTGGGGCCTGGGGTTGGTACTGACAGGCCTGGCGATGGGGCCTTGGCTGCAGGCCGCCGAATTGCCTGCATCGTGCCCCCGCGCCTCCGAGGTGCGGCAGAGACCAGCGCTGGGCCGATTGCTGCAGCCTTCGCTCCAAGCGCCGGGGGGGGCAGACGATTACCGCGACCAAATCCAGACCACGGCAGCGGGCTGGCCCCGTTTATCCCATTGGTGCGTCTGGATCGAGCCCGGGGCCAGGGAGGAGCGCTGGCAGCCCGCGATCGAGGCGGCCCTCAGCCATTGGCAGGGGGTTCTGCCCATAGAGCGGGTCATGGATCCAGACCGGGCCCAGGTGCTGGTGTGGCATCGGCGTCCGCCCCTGCTGCAGCGCAATGGCCGCCAGCGGGCCAGTAATGGCAGGACCACTTTGATGGCCCGCTATGTCAACCGCGCTGGCACCTGGCGATTGGAACCGTCGTTGCTGGTGATGGTGGCTTCGACCCAGCGCCAGGCAGGCATCCAGGCAACGGCCCTGCATGAATTGGGCCATGCCTTCGGTCTTTGGGGCCATAGTCCGGATCCGGGTGATGTGATGGCGGCGGCGCCCGGGGCTAAGCCCCTGCTGCGGCTGAGCCCCAGGGACTTGGCCACCCTGAACTGGTTGTACCAACAGCCCACGCCCTACGGGCGTCCCGGCGCCGCAGCCCCCGACCCCTGAATGGCCTGCCCCTAGGGGTCTGCCCTTCGCTGCAGCCGGCGCTCACAGCGTTTCAACCCCTCCTGGCAGTCGCCTACCATCAGCAAACCGGACCCTCCCCACAACAGGCGGCGGGGCAGGTCGGGAAGCGCAGCCCCCAGCTGCCGCTGGGGCCCAAAGCCCCGCTGCTCGAAATAGCGCACCAGACGAGCGTGCTGCCGCTCCTGATCTCGGATGGCCAGCAACCAGGCCCGCCGGCAGGGGGTGCATTCCAACGCCCAGGCGAAGGTGGCCGCCCAGACCAGTTCGCCCACCCCCGCCGTTTCTTGCCCATGGACCCGCAGCGTGTCGAGATGCAGTCCTGATTGCGTCGGGATGGCCCACCCCTTGAGGTCCCCCAGTAGGAGGGGGCTTTCGTCAGGACGGGGGCGGGCCACCACCACCCGCAGACTCCACATACCCAGGCGCCGGGGGGCTTGGATGCGCAGCAGCATTCCCTGGGCAGCGGCGATGGCTTCGATGCGTTCAAGGGTCAGGGCCAAGCTTCAGGGGGCCCCACTGGCATCGCCCAGATAAAGATCAGCCAGAACGACGGCCCCCATGGGCAGGGGACCGTAAAGGTGGGGAAACAATTCCCCCGTATCGGGGGCGGGCTCCTGGCGGAGGGGCACTCCGGCGGTGGAGATGGCCCGGGGGTCCAGGGCCAACAGCACCACATCGGCGGCATCGGCGTAAAAACGCTGATAGGTCGCTGCTACTTGGTGACGCCAGCTGGCATGGACAAAACCGACTTGCTCAAGCGTCATGCCCCTGGTGGACCAGGGGTAGAACCCCTGCCGTTTCGCCAGGCGCCAGTCCTCCGCCAAGGTGAGGTGATACAGCCAGCTCGGGGAATGCCAAGCCCGCCGTTCGGCCCAGGGGCTCGCCATGACAGCCTGCAAGGCAGGACCCTCCAGCCAGGGGTCGAGCCAGGCCCTGAGCGCTTCCAGCCCGCTTTCGTGCTCAAAGCGCTCGGTATCGAGGCCGCGAAACTGCCTCAGAAACGGCAGGATCATCCACTGCAGCTCGGGCCGCTGGCTGGTTTGAGGAACCTCAAGCAGCTCCTGGTTCCATTGCCGCAGCAGGCTCAAGGCCTGCTGGCGGGCGGCGGCGGCATCGCCATTGGCATGACGTTCTGGATAGCGGCAATGGTCAAGAAGCGCTTTGAATTCACCATCACAGCTGGCGATCATTTGGGCGGCCAACCGATCGCCGGGCCAGGCTCCACCGCCCTGCTCCAAGCTCCAGCGCACGATCTGCTGACTTTCATCGATCACCCTGCCGTCGGCAAGCACAAGCACGGGCACGGTGCCCTTGGCGGAAGCGGCCAGCAGTTCGGGCGGTTTGGCGGCCAGGGAAACTTCCCGTAATTCCAGCTTGATCGCCGCTGCCGCCAGGGCCAGGCGGGCACGGATGGCATAGGGACAACGGCGAAAACTGTAAAGAATGGCTGGATTGGTTCTTGCCCCATCACTCTCTGCCAGCGGTGCTTGCTGGGGAAGTACCTCAACCATGGCCGCTAAGATCCCGACCGCGGGCGAGCAGCAGCTGGCGCTGACGTTCGCCAAAACGCTGGCGATCGCTGTCGGAGTGGAGTGTCAGGCAGTAGCGACAACTCACCCCTTCGACATAACTGGGCAGTTTGGTGTCCTCTTGGCAGAGGGGCATGCGGCAGCCATGACAAAGGGTATGGCTGCCGCTATGGAGTTGGTGGTTGAGGCTGACGCGCTGATCGAACACAAAACATTCACCGCTCCAGCGACTTTGGGCGGCGGGAATCTGGCGCAGATAGTTGAGGATGCCACCCTGCAGGTGATACACCTGATCAAAACCTTCCTGCAGCAAAAACGCCGTCGCCTTTTCACAACGGATGCCACCGGTACAGAACAGGGCTAAACGTCGCTTGGGATGGTCCTGGAGGAAGGGCGCCAAAGCGCTGCGGGTCCAGGCCGGGAATTCCCGGAAACTGGTGCTTTGCGGATG
>CAMDWF010000238.1 GCA_945878795.1 Synechococcus sp. UW140 | reverse complement strand
AGGTCCCAAAGCCCACCTACTCTCTGAAGATTGGCTGAATTCAGGGGGGCCATCCATGGCGAAGGGACCCGGGAGACAGGGGGGCGGCAAACCCAAGGATCCGGCCCACAAACTGCTGGCCGACAACCGCTTCGCACGCCATCAGTACGAAATTCTCGAAACCCTGGAGACCGGGATCGAGCTGCTCGGCACGGAAGTGAAATCGATTCGTTCGGGCCAGGTGAACCTGCGCGACGGTTTCTGCCTGATCCGCAATGGCGAGATGCAACTCCACAACGTGCACATCTCGCCCCACAGCTTCGCCGGTCGCTTCTTCAACCACGAACCCCTGCGGGTGCGCAAACTCCTGGCCCATCGCCGCGAACTCGACAAGTTGCGCAGCGCCCTCGACCAGAAGGGACTCACCCTGATTCCCCTCAATCTCCACCTCAAGGGATCCTGGATCAAGCTGACCGTGGGGCTGGGCAAGGGGCGCAAGCTGCACGACAAGCGCCACGAAGAAAAGCGCAAAGTGGAAGCGAAGGAAGCCCGCGCAGCCATCGCCCGCCTCTGAAGCGGGTCCCCTCCGTACTTGACCTGGCCCTCAGGGCTGGGCCGGGGCTGCCGGTGGCGCCGCAGGGGGTGCAGGGGAGACGGGAGCAGATTGAGCCCGACCAGGGCCTGGGGCCGGCGGGGGTTGGGTTGGAGCGGATGAACCCGAGGGGACCGGCGGTGGCGGCACTGGGGCGCCCCCGCCGGGAGCAGCCAAAGGAGCGGCAGGCTCTCCGGCCTCCCCGGGTCCAGGGGTGCTTGGTGCCTCGACCCCCTCAGGGGGTGACGGGGGGTCGCCGGCCGTGGGGGAAGCAGGCACGGGGGGATCGGCCCGCAACGAAAGGCTGATGCGGGCCGGGGCCACCCCCTCATTGGTAACCAGCAACTGGACCGGCAGGCGGACCTGTCGCGCGAGGCTGAGGACCCGCAGGGGACCCTTGGGGGCCAGCAAGGTGCCATCCGCCGCGTACACACTCATCTGCAGCAACGGCGAGCCGTTGACCCCCAGCACTAAAGCGTGATCGGTGGGAAGCCGGATCGGGAACAGGCGGGCGCCACTGGCTGGGACATCCGCCGAAAGCAGCTGGGTGACCTGGGTGGGGACCTCGATGGGCTCGATGCGCACGTTCTCCAGGGTCTGATCAGCGGCGGCATACCAGAGCTGGCGGAAGGGCTCCGCCGGCATGCCCTGTCCGTTCCGCCCGGGCAGAAGGCTCTGGGCACTGCCTGAAACCAGCTGCTGCAGCACCTCTGTACTGAGTCCCTGGGCCAGAAAGGATTCCTGACGCCGCTTCCAGTCCGCCGCACTGAAGCTGCCCAAACGACGGCGGACGGCCATCGGCAGCTGTTCCACCCGCGCTAGCCATTCCTCAGCCAACTGGTTCCAGACCCGGCGCAGGGGGGCATCCTCCAGCGAATCGGTGGGAGGGCGCCCCCTGCGCTCGGGATATTGGGCCAGCAAACTGGCATCGACCAGGCTGAGGAACCAGCCCCGGTCCACTTGCATCGCCCGCAGCCGGCTGAGCAACTGTTGCCGTTGGTCCACCTCGGACGGCGGCAAGCTGGCCCCGCCGGAAGGCTCGTCAGTGGGGGCCAGGGCTGCCGGAGCCTGGGGCTTGCCCCGACCCAGCCACCACCAGCCCAGGGCCGTACCGGCCAGCACCGACAACACCAAGGCGAGTAAAACCGGCCAGAGACCGCCCTCCGCCGCTCTCTCCCGATCCTCGTGCCGGCGCCGCGTCCGCAGCTCCCGCTGATCCTGGGGCGACGACTCCGGGGCGGCAGCCTCGCTCCAGGGATCGTCCAGGGGCGGTTCGCCGGCGCCAGGGCCCGTCGCCAAAGCCTCTGGCAGCAGAACCTGCTTGCTGGGGATTTCCAAGGCGACAGCAGGATCCAGGGCCACTTCTGGGGCTCCTTCCGTCCAGGGGGGAGGCTGGACAGGCTCAAGCGGCGGCAGGGCGTGGTCCACGGGCGGGGGCACCAGTACCAAAGTGCGGTCGGCCCGGGGCACCGGACCGGTGCTGTCGGGCATGGCCAGGGCCTGGAAAGCCGCCAGGGCCTCGGCTGAACTGGCAAAACGGCGCCTGGTGTCCTGACTCACCAGGCGGCTGATCTGACTGGCCAGAGCGGGCTCGTTCTCCAGGGCAGCCGGCCATCGCCACTCCAAGCTGACGGGATCTAGCAGGGCTTCGGGACCATCGCCGCTGAGCAGCACCATGGCGACTACCCCGAGGGAATAAAGATCCATCCAGGGCTGGGGGGCCTCGCCCCCCAGCTGTTCTGGCGGGGCATAGCCGGGGGTGGCTCCGCCGGGATCCGCCGCCTCAGCCAGACCCCGTAGCAAGCCGAAATCCAGCAGCACCGGCTGGCCATCCCGATCGCGGCGCAGCAAATTAGCGGGGGTGAGATCCCCATGGATCAGCTCCTGGCCATGCAGCACCACCAGAACGGGCAGGAGCTGACGCAACAGGAGCAAAACCTCGCCAGCACCAAAGACCAATTGACGCTCTCGGCGGGCAGCCAGCAGCTGGCCGTAGGTGCGGCCCCCCTGCCATTCGCGCACTAACCAGAGGGCCCCTTCCTCCGCAATCGCGGCCCCAAAGCGGGGTACTTGGGGATGGAGCACCCCTTGCAGACGGGTCGCCAGCTGGCGGACCCGTTCCTGGTCCCGCTCCGATCCGACCCGGCGCAACACCACGGGGGCCTGGGCCGCCAGGCTGTCCGTGGCGAGCCAAAGGCGGCCCTGGGGCCCTGGGGCTTCCGAGAGCAGCCGTTCGAGGCGATAGCGGCCGCCGATGAGTGAACCAGGGGCACCCGTCGTCATGGAGCAGGCTCCAGGGCAGGTTTCTGAGGCATCTCCAAGCCCTTACTGCTCAACCAGGCCTGGTCGTAGAGACGGGAGCGATAACGGTCGCCGCTGTCGCAAAGCACGGTGACGATGCGGTGGCCGGGCCCCAGGCGGCGGGCGGTCTCAACGGCCGCCGCCACATTGATACCTACCGAGCCTCCCATGTAGAGACCCTCCCGCCAGAGCAACGCGTAAATCGTGCTCAGGGCTTCGGGATCGTCGATGCGCACGGCGTCATCAATCGGCGCTCCCTCCAGGTTGGCGGTGACGCGGCTGTTGCCGATGCCCTCGGTGACCGAGCTGCCCTCGGAACGCAACTCGCCGCTGGTCGCCCATTGGTAAAGGGCACTGCCGTATGGATCTGCCAGGACGCATCGCAGGCTCGGGCGCCGCTCCTTGAGGAAAAGGGCGACGCCGGCGTAGGTGCCCCCCGTGCCGGTCGCAGCCACCCAGGCATCCACCTGGCCTTCGCACTGCTCCCAGATCTCGGGACCGGTGCTGTCGAAATGGGCCTGACGGTTGGCGAGGTTGTCGAATTGATTGGCCCAAACCGCGCCAGGGGTTTCGGCGGCAATACGGCCCGAAAGTTTGACGTAGTTGTTGGGATTGGCGTAGGGGACGGCGGGCACCGTACGGACCTCCGCCCCCAGAATGCGCAGTTGGGCGATCTTTTCGGCGGACTGGGTCTCAGGGATGACGATGAGACAGCGGTAACCGCGGGCATTGCAAAGATGGGCCAACCCGATTCCCGTATTGCCTGCCGTGCCTTCCACCACGGTGCCACCAGGACGCAGCTGGCCATTGGCCTCGGCCGCCTGCAGGATGCCCAGGGCGGCCCGATCCTTGACGGAGCCCCCGGGGTTCATGAACTCGGCCTTGCCGAGGATGTCGCAACCGGTGAGCTCGCTGAGGGCCCGCAACCGGATCAGGGGGGTATGGCCCACGGCGCCCGTGAAACCATCAGTGATGCCGGCCATGGCGGTGGATGGGGGCGGACAGTGTCGATCGCGAGGTGATGGTAGGGGGGCCCTGCTGTCGACGGGATC
>CAMDWF010000237.1 GCA_945878795.1 Synechococcus sp. UW140 | reverse complement strand
GCTTTCTTGCCCTCGGGATCTTCCTCGTTGTCCGCCTGCTCCTGCGGCAGGTCTTCCTGTATCTGCCTCACATCAGCATCACCCTCGGCAGGCGGGGAGAAGACGCAGGCGATGTTCAGCGGCTTGAACTCGGGATCGGCGGCCTGTTTTTCGGCCTGCATGGTCTTGAACAGCGCGTAGTACTCAATGGCGTCATTGATGGAGGCGGTGGCGAGGATGGCATTGAAACGGCGCACAGCCGTGGCGGCATCGTGCTTGGCAAGGATGGCCCCAATCACGGCGCGCTTGGCGATGGCCTCGCCGGGCTTCGGCAGGGCTATTTTGTCTTTTGGGCCCTCGGGCTTGAAGTAATCAATGTGAAAACGCAGGACGTTGCCATCTTCGATGGCGTGGGTGATGGTGTAGGCGTGCAGCTGCTTCTGGAAGAGATCCGCCGTGGTGCGCATCGAAGCCTGGCTGTCCTCGATCTTCTGCAAAGCGGCATTGGCCTCGAAGATGGGAGTGCCGGTGAAACCGAAGAGCTGGGCCTTGGGGAAAAACTCTTTGATCGCCCTGTGATTCTCACCGAATTGCGAGCGGTGGCATTCATCGAAGATGAAGACAATGCGTTTGTCTTTCAGCGGCGCCAGCATTTCCTTATAGGTGGGCTGGTCGTTCTTCTTGCGCTGTTTGTTGCGCTTGCTGGTTTCAGCCAGCGCCAGGCCCAGCTTCTGGATGGTGGTGACGATGACCTTGTCGGCGTAGTCCTCGGAAAGCAGGCGGCGGACGAGGGCGGCGGTGTTGGTGTTTTCTTCGACGCAACCATCCTGGAACTTGTTGAATTCTTCGCGGGTCTGGCGGTCGAGATCCTTGCGGTCCACGACGAAGACGCACTTGTGGATGTGCTCATTCTCCTTGAGCAGGGTGGAGGCCTTGAAGGAGGTGAGCGTCTTGCCGCTGCCGGTGGTGCTCCAGATGAAACCATTGCCAGAGTTATCCTCTATGCACTGCACGATGTTTTTCACCTGATACACCTGGTAAGGCCGCATGATCATGAGCTTTTGCTCGCCCGCCAGCAGCACCATGTAGCGGGCGATGGTGCGGCCGAGATCGCACTTTTTCAGGAAGCTGGCAGCGAACTCATCGAGGTGGGTGATTTTGCGGTTGTCTTCACTGGCGAACTCATAGATGGGCAGGAAGCGCTCTTCAGCGTTGAAGGCGAAGTGGCGGCTGTTGTTGTTGGCGAAGTAGTAGGTGCGGTCGCGGTTGCTGACGATATAAAGCTGCATGAAGCAAAGCAGCGTCTTGGTGTAGCCGTTGCCAGGGTCACTCTTGTATTCGACGATCTGCTCCATGGCCCGTCGGGGATTGATGCCAAGGCCTTTGAGTTCAATCTGCACCACCGGCACACCGTTGATCAGCAGGATTACGTCAAAACGATGGTGGCTGTTGTTCGTATTGATGCGGAGCTGGTTGATGACCTCGAAGTGATTTTTGCACCAATCCTTGAGGTTCACTAATGAATAGTTAAGTGGCGTGCCGTCGTCGCGCGTGAAAGCATTGATGTTTCGAAGCATCTTGGCGGCGGCGAACACATCGGGTGTGATGATCTCGTCGAGCAGGCGAGCAAACTCGCTATCGGTCAACTTGACACGGTTTAGTTCTTCGAACTTGTCGCGGAAGTTATTCTCAAGAGCGGAACGGTTATTTATCTCGGGGCGATAACTATATTTAAGATCTTTCAGCTTATTAACTAGGCTGGTTTCGATTTGCTGTTCCAACATGAACCTAATTGTTGGCTTGACCTGCGGCGAATGTTAGCACCTGAGGTAGTACGCGAAAAGGGATAACCACTTACGCGGATTGGCGCGATCTAGCTTGCTTTTGCTTTCAGCGCAGCCAACGCTCCAGCTCAGAAGCTGTCCGGGATTCGCCATTGCGCCGCCCGAAATCCAGATCAAACACAAATGGCTGCTGAATCCTGACTTGTAACACAAACCGTATCCGGCACACCCCTACCCCCACCCCCCACCTCAAGCGAGCCAAACAAAGTGGCAATAGCCTGGGGCCGCAGCCTCACCCGGCAGCTCATACCCAGCTCACAGGGGTGGTCCAGCGGCAGCTTCAGCCGCAGCCGCTGCCCCCGGCATTCCAGCAGCGCCAGCCAGGCGGAGCCGAGAAATTCGCGGCCGACCAGCTGCCAATTGCCTTGGGGATCGCTTTGCAGCTGCAGATCCTCCTGGCCCACCATCACCTCCAGCGGCTCCCCGTCCCCTTGCTGGCCTTCTCCTGCCATGCGCCATTGGTCGGCGGGGATGTTTCCCAGCGGTGTTACTAATTGACCCGCCTGCCACTGGGCGGGCAGCAGGTTGGCCTGCAGCACGAACTGGCCCACGAAGGCGGTGGCCGGCCGTTGCACCAGCTGCCTTGGCGCTGCGATTTGATGCAATACGCCGTCGCGCAGCACCGCCACCCGGTCGCAGATGGCCAGCGCCTCCTCGGGGTCGTGGGTCACGATCAGGCCACTGGCGCCAACGCTGTTCAGCACCCGGGGCAGCTCGCTGCGCAGCCGCAGCCGCACCTCCACATCCAGGTTGGAGAAGGGTTCATCCAGCAGCACCACCTCGGGCTGGGGGGCCAGGGCGCGGGCCAGGGCCAAGCGCTGCCGCTGGCCGCCCGATAGTTGGTGTGGATAACGGCGCTCCAGGCCCTCCAACCCCAGCAGTTCCAGCAGCCAGTGCACCCGATTCAAGTCTTGGCCGCGCCGCAAGCCAAAGCAGGCGTTTTGCCAGGCATCAAGGTGGGGGAACAGGGCGTAGTCCTGGAACACCATGCCCACCCCCCGCCGTTCCGCCGGTAGCCAGTGCTGGGGCCCGGCCAACTGGCGGCTCCCCATCCAGACCGACCCCCGCGCCGGCCGTTCGAAACCGGCCACCAGCCGCAGCAGGGTGGTCTTGCCGCAACCCGATGGCCCCAGCAATCCCACCAACTCGCCCCGCTGCAGGGTCAGATCGATCTGGCGCAGGGTCCAGCCGCCGCTGCCGCCATTGGCATTGCCATTACCAGCTGCGTATCGGTGCCACACATCCCGCAGTTGCAGGTGGGGGGCATTGTTTTCGCCGTTCATGGTCAACAGCGCTCCTCCAATGAGGGGATCAAGGCGATTGCCGCCAACAAACCAAAGCCCATGATCAGCAGGGCCGGCGCCATGGCGTAGCCCACCCGCTCATCGCTGGCGTACTGAAACACCCGCACCGCCAGGGTGTCGAAATCAAAGGGCCGCAGCGACAGGGTGAGCGGCAACTCCTTAACCACATCCACAAACACCAACAACAAACCTACCAACAGGGGGCCCCGCAGCAGCGGCAGATGGATGCGCCCCAGGGTCTGCCACCAGCTGCAGCCCAGGCTGGTGGCCGATTCGTCGATACTCGCCGGGATCCGCTCCAGGGCGGCATCGAGACCCTGCTTGGAGACGGCCATGAACCGCACCCCATAGCCCCACAGCAGCAACAGCACTGGATTCAGCCGCAGCGCCCCCCCCACCAGCAGCAAGCCCAAGGCCAGCACACTGCCCGGAATGCCATAGCCCAGGCCGGCCATCAAGCTGAACTGCGGCACTAGGGGACCATCACTCCAGCGGCGGCTGATCGCCAGCAGCAGGGCGCAGAGGGCCGTGATTGTTGTAACCAACAGGGCCAGGCCAAAGCTGCGGCCCGCCAGGGCCAGCAATTCACCTAGCGGTTCCGCCGCCATCGCCTGCCAGCCTTGCAAAATCCACAGGCCCGGAATCAACAGGCAGGCCAGCGGCGGCAGCAGGGTGACGCCAATGGCGGCGGCGGCGCGCCAGCCCGACAGCGGCCAGACATGGCAACTGGCCCTGCCGCTGTCCAGGTTCCAGCGGCGGCTGCGGTGACGCAGGGCCCGTTCGGCCGCCAGCAGCAGCACCACGATGGCGAGGGCGGTGAGCGCCAACAGGGCCGCCCCGCG
>CAMDWF010000236.1 GCA_945878795.1 Synechococcus sp. UW140 | reverse complement strand
ATTCATCGGGTAGATGAGGATCGCCTTGATGCCCCGCAGGCCCTGGGCCTGTTGCTGGCGGCAGTGCTCGAGAAGCGGCAGCAAGAAAAACTAAGCTTGGCCGAACCGGTGCCGGTGACCACCAGGGTGTGGCGGGGAGTGCCGGGCAGCAGCCGTTCGAAGGCCTGCTCCTGATGGCGGTAGGGAGGAAAGGGCAGAGGGATCTGGGGAAACCAGTCCCGCCGGGACCCCTGCTGGAACGGCAGCGCCACCGAGACATAGGGCACCTTGAGTAGCCGCTCGCGATCCGCCAGAAAGCGATCAATCAGCCCCCTAAACCCAGGCGAGGTGGGGTGGAAGGCGGTGCGGATGGCGCCGGCAACAACCTGCTCCAGCTCGCTGGCGACAACGGAGGGGAGCAAGGGATGAGGCGATTCAGCCTAGCGAAGATGGCAGTTTCCACAACCGATCTAAGCGATGCATGCACTGCCTATCTCCCAAGGAACCATCCTTGAAATCCGATGATGTGCTGGAGAATGCGGGTTCTGTAGCTTGTCAGCGCAGCGCCCCGCCCGCAGTGAATGGGTTGAGCAGGGGCACCTCAAAACGGCTGAAGTCGGCCACGTTGCGCGTGACCACCGTGAGGTGATGCACCTTGGCGATGGCCGCGATCATCGCGTCTTCATAGAGGGTGTCGGACTGGCGATGCATCAGCTGGGCCCAACAGCGAAAAGCCCGACCATCCATGCTGAGGACGTTGAAGGTGTCGCTCACCTGGTCGAGCCACCGTTCGATCTCGCCAGCCTTGGCGGCGTTCTGCTCACGGGTGAGTTCAATTCCAGCCTGGATCTCACCGATGGTCACACTGGCGAGATGAAGATCGGCATCGTCGACGCCCTGAAGCCAGGCGAGTACGGCGCCATGGGGACGTGGTCTGCGCAAGTTCGGACACCACGTTGGTATCGAGCAGGAAGGCCATGGGCTACAGAGCCGCCAAGGGCCGCCGGCGTGCACCGCCTCGCGGGGGCACGAGGGCTTCGCTGCGAGCCTCGGAGGCCAGCAACAGGTCTTTGAGGTTGGGCCTTGCGGCTGCCTGGAGGCGATTCCACTGCTCGATCGGCACCAACACGGCGGCTTCTGTGCCACGGCGGGAGACCACCTGGGGGCCTTCCCGCTGGCAGGCATCGAGCAGCTCACTGAAGCGAGCCTTGGCATGTTGCACGGGCCAGACCGCCATGTTTCCCTCCTGCTGACTAGTCATCTGACCAGCTTACTGCGTTAAAAGGCCAAGTGATCCGGGTGCCCTCTCGTTTATGCAGTTTCTGCATGAAATCGTCTCAGGTGAGAATGGTCTAACCACGCCTGCCCTGCGATGCCCCCGCTGGCCTTACCGCCCACCTCCGCCTACCCGAGTGACCCCACGGCGCTGGAGCGCGAGCGGTTGGATGCGTTGTATCTGGAGCTCAGGGGCAATTACAAGAGCTTGATGATCAGCCGCGGCATCCACCGCAGCCGCTCCGAGAAGCAGGGAGGCCAGCTGCAGGAACTGGGCCAGCGGCTACGGGCCCTGGCGACGCGGGAGGCGAGCGTGAAGGCGGAGGCCTACGCGATGCTCGAAATCGTGACCGATGTGGTGGAGCACCTGGAGGACGCCGGCGACGAGATGGACACCGCCTTCGGGGACTACCAACTGGGCCGGCGCTCCTACAACGGCGGCGGCAGCATCGGCAGGCTGATTCAGGCGGTGATCAACTTCCTGAACCGCTGGCGCACGGGCAAGGAACGCTTCGAGGAGCTCAGTGCCCGCCAGGAGGCGTTGCGGGCCAGCCTGGAGGGCAACGCAAAGCAGCTCAGCGTTCTGCCCGAATCATCCCAGGAGATGGCTGATGGGCAAGATCGCTGAGGCGCTGCGGGCCAACCTCCGGGAGCTGGCTCAGGCGGATGCGCGGATGTGGCGGGAGCTGGATGGGGCGCTGCCATTGATGGCTCAGACGGAGCCGAGGGTGGCAGGAGAACTGGCGGAGGGGCTCGACAGGCTGGGCGTGAAGGAGCTGAAGGCCCTCTGCAAAGAGCGGGGCTTCAGGGGCTTCACCAGCCTCACCAAGGCAGCCCTGATCCAGCGACTCCGGGGGGGCGAGGCCCCAGTGGCTGCGAAGGCAGCATCAAAGGACCCGGCCATGCCCTCTGGCCTGGCCGCGATCGAGGCCCGCCTGGATCGCATGGAGGCCCTGCTGCACCGGATCGCCGAACGGGTGGGGGTGAGCGACGCGGGCACCGAAGCCCATGGCCGCAGTGCCGAAGCGGAGCATCGGGCCATCCTGACGGCGGCGTTGACGAGCCCTCCACGGCGCAATCTGGCGGAACTGCTGGCTTCTATGCCCGATGTGGGACTGGATGCTGATTTCGAGAGGTAGCCCTGCTGAATCCCTATGGGCTCTGACCCCAAGGATCGCCCTACCCTGCAGAGATGGTGATCCCAGCCCCCACAATCGATGCAGACCTGACGGCGGTGAAGGCTGCCCTAGCCAGTGTTGAACCCAGGCCAGCGCGAGTGCTGCTGTTTGGCTCCCGGGCGCGGGGGGATGCGCGGCCGGATTCCGACCTCGATCTGCTGGTGGTGATGCCCCAAGCCACGCTCACCCCACAGGAACGGCAACAGGCGTTGCGTTTGCTGCGGGCGGCGCTGCGGCCCCTGAGTTTGTCGGTGGGCGTGGATCTGGTGGTGGTAGGGGAGGCGGATGCCGAGCGCCTGGCGGGCTCCCGCTGGCATGTGGTGGCGCGGGCCCTGCGCGAGGGGAAGGAGCTTGATGTCGCCGGCTGAGGATGCGCTGCTGTTGCTGCGGCTGGCCGAGAGGCACCTGGGCAGCCTGAGGGGAACCCTGGATCCCGCAACGATTGCTGATGAGGACTGGGGTTTTCTGGCGCAACAGACCCTGGAGAAGCTGCTCAAAGCGTTGCTGGTGCTCCACTGCCAGGAACCTCCCCGCAGCCATTCGCTGCAACGCCTGCTGCAGGATCTCGCCCGCTGCGGCGAAACCTTGGGCGTGGCACCAGAACTGCTGGAGCTCGATGACTTCGCGGTGCTGGCCCGCTATGACGCCGAGCCCACACCCCTGCCAGCTGAACGCCGGCTGCTGCTGGAGCCGCTTGAGGCCTTCCACGCAGAGGTGCGGCTGCGGCTGAGCTGAATCCTCCGGCTGAGCCCTGTGGTGGTTCTCGGGTTCGAGAACCACGGCTAGACTTGGGGCTAGTTACGGCACCATGCCTGAAGGAGCAAGCGACTGGGCATTCCATGGGGAAAGATCGGGCTTAGCTCACAGAAAGCAAAGGCCTGAGATCTGTGGTTCTCGGAACCGGCCAATGAGGAGTTCTACGGCTTCAGTTACAGATCGTGACAGTGCTTTGAAGAACCATTATGAAACAACCCAACCGCAACGATTCTTGGGGTCTATGCAGGCTTTTAAAAGTAGTCTTTATGCTACGGCTTGTAGAGACGTAGAGCTAAACCTATGAATACCCTAACCCTGCTGTCCACACACGGCTACGACGTGCCTCCCCCTGTGCTATTCGACGATCGTCGGATGGAACCTGGCAATCACCTGCGCTGGGTTATTCGTTCCGATCTGGGCTTGCCCCAACGGTTTATTCTTCATCGCAGCGCCCGCCAAAAAATCCTTCAGGAGGTCAACAGAATTCGGGGGGAAAACAAAGGTAAAGACTATTTCAAAGTGATTCTGCCGCTGATTTGTGCGCATATACGGGATTATTCTAAGCCGTTCGCTGAGTTGAATTACACGACATGGAACGAGTTAGTTTGGTTGGCCAAGGATTCGCCCAATGAATCATCCCTGCGTGCGCAACTTGGAGCCACTGGCCAAACGAGGCAATTGCGCAATGCGATGGCTCAGCTGTTTGAAGTTCAACTCAACTGGGCGGGTTTTAACCCACAGCGAATCAGCAACATGCACCAAAAAACTTTGCGTCCGGCAGGGGCAGGACAAAAAACTCAGAT
>CAMDWF010000235.1 GCA_945878795.1 Synechococcus sp. UW140 | reverse complement strand
GAAATACATGGCGGCCGGCTGGGGCGATCAAGGCAGAGCCTGGCGTACCTCGTCGCTGAAACCCGGTTCGATCGAGTACGTCTGCAGAATCTCTGCCCCCAGGTCTTCGACCAAGGGAAACAGGTTGATGTGGAACCAGTGCCTGAACATGCCGAAATCGCGAGGCTTGGGCCAGAGGTCCCGATCCAGGCACCAGAGTTCGAGCTCGGCCTCAAAGATGGCTCCATGGTGCGTCTCAATCACGGACATGGCACTGGCCTCATCGTCATAGGTGGGCACCAGATAAAGGCTTTTTTCGTCGTCCAGGCTTTCCATGTCCTCCCGCGTCCAGAAGGGCCTGCTCCAGTCGACCATGGGAGGCTGGGGCGAGACGGCCACCGCGCAGCGATTGAGTACGGCCATTTGTCGCTGTAAGAGCTTGGCGAAAACATAGGGTGCCCCGGGCCTGCCAGCAGCGTGCCCCAGCGTGTCTCCCCCCTTTCAGAGGCAAAATGGGCCCTCAGGATTCGAGCCTGGGGTCGGCGTTGCGGGAGACCAACCGGTTCAGGTTGACGCCGGCCTCGTAGGCGGCGGCATGGAGATGGAGGCGTTGTTCGGGGCTGAGGCCATCCCAGAAGGCATGGAAAAGGTCAAGGGAGGCCTTGCCCAACCCCACCACCCCCAGGACCGCCATCGGCATGGCCAGCCATGGACATACCAGCAGCACCAGGCTCAGCACCAGGCTGACGGCCGTTCCCTCCTTCATCGAGGCCCAGACCGAACGACCGATCAAGGCCACCTGGCCGGCCCGGCCCAGTTCGCCGCGACGCACCATCGCTTCGGTGCGCAGGCCACTGAGCAGGGCCTGATAGGCCGCGTACACCAGCACCCCCGCCAGGGTGGCTTCGCTGATCAGCTGGCGGGGGCCCAGGTTGGCCTGGCCGCCCAGCAACGGCAGGGTCGCCAGTCCCGCCAGGGGAATGGTTTCAACGCCCGCCCGGGGGATGCGAAAGGGGTCCAGTTCACGCGCCATGGTGACGGTGTCGGCACAGAAATCAATATTTATCTTGGCGCGGCTGGGGCGGGCTGACCAGCGGTGGGACCGCCACAGCTGGCCCCCGGCGGTGGGGATCTCCGCCTGATGGCGACCGGCTTCAGCGCACGACCAGCACCGGTACCGTCGCCCGCAGCAGCACCCTTTGGGTTTCGCTGCCCAGCAGGAGACCCTGCATGCCACGGCGGCCATGGGAGGCCATAACGATTAGGTCGCAGCCCAGCCGTCCCACCGCCGCCAGAATGGCCCGATGGGGGATGTCGTCCTTGACCCGCTCGCCAGCCACCGGAATCCCTGCCTCGGTGGCCAAAGCGCAGGCCACCGCCAGCGCCGCCCCGCTTTCCTGGTGGCGAGCGGCCACCAGGCTGTCCAGCAGGGCGGGGTCCAAACCCTGGCCGATGCCAGTCAGCGGCATCGGCACCGCCGCTTCGGCGGTCAGCACGGTGATGCGGGCCGCCAGGGGCTTGGCCAGGGCCACCGCCTCGGCCATGGCCTTGAGGGAGAGGGCGGATCCATCGGTGGGAACCAGCAGGTGCTTGGGGGTCATCGGCGCATGGCGGCTCTTACCTGTCTAATCAGCTACGGCCGCGCCAACCCGCCAGTTGGGCCGCCGCCTGGGAGCGCACCAAGGCCCGAGCCGCTGGCAGGGCGGGATCGAGCCGCTCCGAGCTGAAGGGCGGCAGCGCCCGTCGCCGCAGCCAGGCGCCCCAGCGAAATTCATGGAAGGGAATCAGGGGTGCCGGGGCGATGTGGTCCTCTTTTTTGAGTTTCCAGACCAGGCTGCGGTAAGGGTCGTCCTGCAGTTGCAGCAGGCTGGCGGGCAGGGCCGTCGTCGCCAGGGGCCCCTGGCCGCGGCCATCGAAGAGGTAGAGCCAACCCCGGCGCTCCAGTTCGGCCAGCACCACCAGGGGGTCCGGGCTGGGGGCCTCCAGCACGATGTAGCCAAAGGCGAGGGCCTGGGGATCCAGTTCGATCAGGCCCCGCAGGCGGTGATGCCGGTCCACCATCCAGAACTGGCCCTGGCCGCCGCGCACCAGGGGAACGGGTTTGCGGCGCAGATAGTCGAGTCTCTGGGCGGCTGTCTCCTGGCCGAAGTCCTGTTGTCGCGACCTCACCTCCGCCATGCCGACGCAGAGCTGGGTGGGCCGCAGGGCGGTGATCGGCACGGTGATCAGCGGCTGCTTCGGATCCGGAGCTGGCAGCGGTTGATAATCAGAGAGGTGCAGAACCATCGATCTCGGAGATCGCCCCATCCTTGCGCCCCCAACGGGTTCCCGATGGGCCCCAACTGGTCAGAGTGCCGGAATAGGGTCAGACCAGGTGTCCATTGTCATGACTTTCGCCGCCAGCGGTGCCCTTCCCGGCGAACCTTCCGGTGCCCTTGCCCGTGATTTCACCGGCGGCGCTGCCTCCCCTGGCCCACTCAGCCAGGTCGTGCCCAGGCATGGCCCCCATGGTCCCCTCGGGGTTTTGATCTGCGGCCACGGCAGCCGCAACCGCCTGGCGGTGGCCGAATTTGCCGCTTTAGCCGATAAGTTGCGGCAACGGTTGGATCCGGTGCCCCTGGAGTATGGCTATCTGGAATTCGCCCGACCGATCCTGCGGGAGGGCCTCGATGCCCTGCGGCAGCGTGGTGTCGAGCATGTGCTGGCGGTGCCCGCCATGCTGTTTGCCGCCGGCCACGCCAAGAACGACATTCCCAGCGTTCTCAATACCTACGCTGCCGAAACAGGACTGCGCATTGATTACGGCCGCGAATTGGGAGTCGATCTGGCCATGGTTCGTGCCGCAGGCGCCCGCATCCAGGCGGCCCTCGACGCCACTGCCGCGCCCGTGGCTCTGCACGACACCCTGCTGGTGGTGGTCGGGCGGGGCTCCTCCGATCCGGATGCCAACTCCAATGTGGCCAAGGTGACCCGCCTGTTGGTGGAGGGTCTGGGTTTTGGCTGGGGCGAAACGTTGTATTCCGGGGTGACTTTTCCCCTGGTTGAACCGGGCTTGCGCCATCTGGTGCGGCTGGGCTTTCGCCGCATCGTGGTCTTCCCCTATTTCCTGTTCTCCGGGGTGCTGGTCAGTCGCATCGTCCAGCACAGCCAACGGGTGGCGGCGGACCATCCCGAGGTGGAATTTGTGCAAGCCAGCTACCTGGGCGACCATCCCCAGGTGCTGCAAACCTTCGTCCAGAGGGTCGAGGAGGTGCTGTTGGGTGAGACGGCGATGAATTGCGGCCTTTGCAAATACCGCGACCAGGTGTTGGGCTTTGAGCAGGAGGTGGGCCGGGCCCAGCACAGCCATCACCACCATGTCGAGGGCTTGGTGGAGAGCTGCACCCTCTGTGAGCGCGAATGCACCGGGGCCTGCCAGAGCGATGGCGTGCCCGTGACATTGGTTGGTCACGGGCAACACACCCACGAGCATCACGAGCAACCAGCCCACCATCACCCCCCCTATCCCCACGCCGACCACCCCCTGGGTCCCCTCAGCCTCAAGCGAGCGGAGATAGGGGGATCGGGCGCCGGTTGAGGCGCTTGCCCATGGCCTTTGGGGTCGATCCGAAGATCTTGAGCGGGGATCAGCGTGTCTCGTTTCGGCTCCATTTTGGCCAAGGCAGCCAGCATCAGTTTTACTAATCCATCGCCGATTTCCCCAGATGGGGGTGTTTTTCCCCCGATTTCAAGGGGATTTTCCACAGAAAGAGGCTTGTTGGGCTTGTCGCTGCGTTGTGTTGGGGAAAGCTGCGGATTGCTCATTTCGGTCTTGACAGTCCCTGGCAGACCCTTTTCTTAAGCACCGGCCAGCGGCCGTACAACCCCTGCAAACGAGCTGGAGCCTGCAGTCTCAAACTGTTTCGGGCCGGCGGCCCTGTTCATGGCCCCCCTTTGCAGAAACAGCGCTTCAAAAAGACAATAAAAAGCGGGGGAGTTTCCCCCGCTTGCTTTCTCCCTTGCCCGACCCTTTTAGGTCGCCTTTTGAGTATGAGCCGCAACGCCTGGGC
>CAMDWF010000234.1 GCA_945878795.1 Synechococcus sp. UW140 | reverse complement strand
GCGATCGCCAATGGCTGGCGCCTGGTGAGTTTCGATCGCGATTGCGAACGCTTTGAAGGCCTGGTGAGGCTGCCGCTGCTGTGACCCCCCGCCCCCGCGTCAAGCCCCTCCAGATGTGTATGACCGCTCTAGGCTCTACACATCGTCCCTGGGGCTGAGCATGCGCACCAACATCGTCATTGACGACGCCCTGATGAAGCAGGCGATGCAGGCCAGTGGAGCCCGGAGCAAGCGGGAAGCCGTGGAACTGGCTCTGCGCACCCTGGTCAACCTGCAGCAGCAGGCAGAGATCCGCGCCTTCCGCGGGCGCCTGGCCTGGGAGGGGGATCTGGAGACCCAGCGCCTGGATCACCCGATTGGCGAGCGGCAGGCGTGATCGTTGTTGACTCCTCGGTCTGGATCGACTTCTTCCATGGGGTGAGCACCCCAGAGGTGGAGCGGCTGGATGGGTTGCTCGGGGTGACGCCGCTGGCGATCGGCGACCTCGTTTTGGTGGAGGTGATGCAAGGGTTCCGCACCGACCAGGATGTCGCCACCGCCCGACAGCTGTTCCGTTCCTTGGCCCTGCTGCCGATGCTCGGCGGCAGCAACGCCTGGAAGGCAGCGGAGAACTACCGGCAGCTGCGCCGCAAGGGGATCACGGTGCGCAAGACGATTGACGGGATCATCGCCACGGCCTGCATCGAGGCCAACCTGCCGCTGCTCTTCAGCGACCGGGACTTCCGCCCCTACGTGGAGCATCTGGGCCTGGAGGTGGCCTAAGCCTCTGGGTGGCTGGCGTTGCGACGCAGCCTCCCTGGGGCACGTTCAGAGACCGCCATGCTCCGCCCAGAACTCTGCGGGGGTACGAATGGGATAGCGATCCCGCAGGGTCAACAGGGCCTTGTCGCCAGTCACCAGGGTTTGGGCCAAGCCAAGCCGCAGCGCCGCCAACAGCGACAGAGCGTTCAGGTCCAGCCAAACTTCGCCTTAGGCTTAGATCAGCCCCGCGCAGGGCCCCATGCTCGCCATACCCAGCCCCCTCAGCCTGCCGGAAACGCTCACCGGCAGCCTGCGGCTCACGCCCGAGCCATTCGCCGAGTTCTGCACCGCCAACCCGGACGCTGTGCTGGAGGTGGCGACACGGGTGCCCGCAACAGCACCCTGGCGTTTTTGCTCCAGCTGGCCATCAGGAGCAGTGGCCTGCCCCTGATGCTGTTCGACAGCTCCACCGGCTTCCGCCTAGGCGATGGCTCCGTGCTGAGCCCCGATGCGGCCCTGGTGAACCTGGACCGCTGGCAGGCTCTCGATGCGGTGGAACGGCAGAGCTTCCCGCCCCTCTGCCCTGACCTGGTGGTGGAGCTGGCAAGCCCCAGCGATGATGGACCCCGCGGACTCACGGCCCTGCGCCGCAAGCTCACGGCCTACCAAGCCAATGGGGCCCGCCGACCGTTTGGATGGGGCGCCCCTGTTTCCGGGGCTGGTGATCGATCTGGAGGAGATCTGGGCGGGCTGAGGGGCAGGGAGGGTCCCCCCCCTACGGCAGCACCGGCGCCTGCAGGGGCGGCGGTGTGCTGCGCCGGGCGCTCACCGCAAACCCCATCGCCAGCAAGGGCGCCAGCAGCAGCACCCGCAGGCTCTCTTTGATCAGCACATCGATGGGCACCTGCGGGCCGGCCTGCTTGAGCAGGCTGGTTTCCTGGGCTTTGATCTGGCTGAGCAGATCGGCCTTCAGGGCCGGCAGGCCCTGGCGCTGATCCGCCGCCGAGAGGGGCGGCGCCTGGATGGCGGCGAGCTGGCTCTGGAGCTCGGCGATGGTGGCGGAGCGCTCCACCGCCTGACGGAACTGGGCCAGGCGGGCCTGCTGCACCCGCCCAGCGCGATAGGCCAGCGATTGGGCGGCCTCCAAACCCCGCCAGGCGGCCAGACCCTGGAGGGGAAGGAGCAGCAGAAAGGCCACCATCACCGCCCTGGAGCAACGGCGCACCAACAGCCGGCGGGCCTGATGCCACATCAACTGCGGCTCCAAGGCCGCCGCCATGTGCAGCAGCAGCACCGCCAACAACGCCAGGAAGCCATTGGTGCAGAAGGCCCCGGTGAAGGCCAGCAGCCAGAAGGGATCGGCGAGCTTGGCCGGCAGCAGCGGCAAGGCCACCGCCAGCACAAACATCACCAGCAGCCCATTGGCCGTGGCGGCGGCGAGGCCCGCCAACCGCTGGCGCTCGCCCACAGAGAGGGAACCTTCCATCAGCCGGCCTCAGGCCTGGGGCAGGGCGGAGCCCAGGGCATTGGGCGCCAGCTTGATCCGCTTCCTCAGCTTGCGGCTGAAGCCGAAGGCAGCAGCGGCGCCGAACAGCGGCAGGGGACCGGGGGCGGGGGCAGAGGGAGCGGGGGCGGTGTAGAGGGTGGCTTGGGCATATGTCACCACATTACCTGGCGCAGGAGAAGCATTCAGAGTAGAATTTGTAGAGATACTGTATATTCTTCCAAAAGTACCTGGAGGACCAGACATTTCATCCTCAGGATTGCCAGGACTATAATAGTAAGCAAAAATAGGTCCATAATTCCCACTGTAATTGGGAGCCCCGAGTGCGGCCTCTACGGCATTAGCAAACTGGTCAGCCACTGTTTCGTTTGCAATCTCGAACCAAGGCATCACGCCACCATTGGCCGGAAGGGCAAATTTGCTGATGTTGTCGCTGTAAGTCCCCGTAAAGGTGGTCACGTCGTATTGCGTGCCACCCACTGTCACCACATAGGCCTGGGCCGAGCCCGGGCTGAGGCTGATCGCCGCCAGGGCCGCAGCGGCGCCGAGGGTAACCTGAAGGCGCTGGCCAAGCCGCGAGGAATGGCGGGCTGGAGGATGCATGAAGGTCACAGGAATCACTCGTAAACGCCGCGAATATGCCTCCTTTTGCAGCCTTTCAGGGGGGGGGAGGCAAATACCCCTCTTTAGGGGGGTTGGATTTTTTCGGGGGGTTGGCTGAAAGCGTTCGGCGCACCGACCCCCACAGCGCCTCGGGCTCCAGTCGTCCGCCAAGCCAGATTCACCTTTCGCCCCGGCTGGAGCGGCCTGCGGATGGCGGGCAGGCAAGCAGGCGCCACCATGAAGAACGGCGGATTGGCCCTCTGGCGCTGCCGAGAGCAAAGCCGAATCTGTGCACGTTTGCCCATCCAGCCCTGGCGGCGGAGGCGCCCTTCGGCCGCCGCCCAGGGATCTAGCAGCAGGTCGATGGGCTTGCTCCCTTCACCAGAGCAGTCGACAGGGGAAGGTCGCCAGCGCTGGATCGAGGCTCACCAGGTGCAGGCCCTCCAGCTCAGCCTGGGCCGCCAGCAGCCGATCGAACGGATCTCGGTGGGCCTGCCTGTAACCACCGGCGTGGACGCCGTGATGCAACTGCACGGCTAGCGGCTGGAAACCCTGTTGTTGCAACAGGGAAGGCAGATCCTGAAGCAGCCCTTCGGCGCCGGGAAGTTTGCCCAGGCGCACCTTTGTGGCGAGCTCCCAGCCGGTGGCGGCGCTCACAAAGATCGAGGCCGCCGGGTCGTTCATGGCCGCCAGGGCGAGGGAGGAGAGCTTCTCGGGTTCCACCAACCACCAGAGCAGGGCATGGGTGTCCAGCAGCAGGGATAGGGCCATCAGCAAGGAAATGGAGCGTCGAGGGCGTCGAGCTCCTCAGGCGGTAGAGGGGCGAGCAGCACATCGATGGGGGGAAGCAGCAGCTGACCCCGCAGCAGCCCGGGCTGCCGCCGGGGCCGATCCGTTTCCAGCGGCACCAGCCGCGCCCAGGGCTTGCCATCCTTGGCCAGCAAGATCGTCTCGCCGGCATGGGCGGCGTCGATCAGCCTGGAGAACTGGGTTTTGGCCTCGTGAACGTTGACGGTGCGCATGGAAGGGCCCCAGGCAGCAAGGAAGCTTAGTCCAGATGTTGACCCATCACTGGTTCTTCCTGGGTTGCCTTGGCTGCCCAGGCGGGATGCAGCCAACCTGCCGTGGCAGCCAGCCCCCCCCCTACGGCAGCACCGGCGCCTGCAGGGGCGGCGGTGTGCTGCGCCGGGCGCTCACCGCAAAGCCCA
>CAMDWF010000233.1 GCA_945878795.1 Synechococcus sp. UW140 | reverse complement strand
TCTGGAGCTTCAGACTTGCCAATGCGGCGGCAACCTGGGCTGGTGGTTCCCAGGGAGCCAAGGGCATCAGCACGCTGTAAGCGTTGACGCCCTCCATCAGTAGTTTCTTGGCAGGGGCGCCATCAAACCCCAAACAACGGCATTGAGATTAGCCAGACGTTGCGGTTCAAACAAAAGCCATAGCCAAGGCTTAATCAGCATCTTGATGAGTTCCTTGAGCTTGAGATCCAAGGGTATATAGGGCTGTAGACAGAGCCAGCGTAAATTGCGAAGTCCGTAAAAATGGCGTTCCGGGCTATAAAGCTGTAAGCCCAACCTACGACATAAGCGATTTGGATGCTCAGCGCCAAACTGCTGCTTGAGAATCACCTCAGCATGCTGGAGCAGTTGAAAGCCCCTGGCTTGAGCCCTGAAACACCAAGCGTGATCAACGAAGTCTATGAACAGGTCTTCATGCAGGCTACCCAGTTTAGGCCAATCAGAACTACGAAACGTTGTGCCGGAGCTGATTAAGAGCCTAGTCTCCTCAAAGGCAGTATTGGAAGCTTGCCAGCGACCATGACGAATCTGACGTTGCTCATCCCAAATACTGGGACCCACGATCAACTGGCAGTTGAACGCAGAGGTCTGCCAAGGCTCAAGTAGACGACAAATTTGATCAGCGGGGATACGACTATCCTGGTCCAGCAATGTAATCCATTCCCAACCCAATTGCCGCACATGGTTGATGCCATAGTTTAAGCCACCCGCGATACCGCCCCGATTATAATTATACAACATTTCCCATTCGCCAACCAGCCCACTTTGGCCATGCAGAGGCTGGGGATTGTTATCGACCAGTACCACCCATAACCCACAACGAACGAGGCTATGCAGATAATCCAAAAGCCCTTCGGGCAAGACGCCAAACAAAGGAATCACAATCGCATGTTGATATGGCCGTGACCACACCGCTTGGTTCACCGTCCCCTGGCCTTGAGCACCGTCTTGACCGTCTTGAGGAGGATCAAAAGGTCCAAGCCCGTGTTCCAATGACGTAAATAATAAAGGTCGTAGCTGAGCTTGAGTTCGGCCTCCTCGACACTGGCGGCATAGGGGGCGCACACCTGGGCCCAGCCACTGAGGCCCGGTGGCATCCAGTGACGCTTGCGGTAGTGGCGGATGCGCTCCTCCAGGTCCCGCTCCAGCTCGGGTCGCTCCGGCCGGGGGCCGATGAGACTCATCTCACCGCGCAGCACGTTGAGGAGCTGGGGCAGTTCATCCAAGCGCACCCGGCGCAACAATCCGCCGATGCGGGTTATGCGCCGATCGCCCCGCACGGTCCAGGTGGCGGGCGCCTGGGGTGCGGTTTGGCGCATGGTGCGTAGCTTGAATAGCTGGAAGCTCTTGCCCATCAGG
The DNA here is from genome assembly GCA_945878795.1 of Synechococcus sp. UW140. Classification (GTDB taxonomy): domain Bacteria; phylum Cyanobacteriota; class Cyanobacteriia; order PCC-6307; family Cyanobiaceae; genus Cyanobium. The sequence goes on along the minus strand of CAMDWF010000233.1, from coordinate 2,694 downwards.
CCACTGCGCTTCTGGACGTAAAGCACCGGCCCCCGATCCTCCAGCCAGATCAACAGGGCCGCCAGGGCGATCAGCGGCAAGGTCACAAGCAACAGCAGCAGGGACACCAGTCCGTCGGCGGCCCGTTTGAGCTGGCGCTGCACACTGAGGCTGTCACTCCAGGGCAGGTCATCCAGCAATAAGGCCTCCTCCGGCAGATGGCTGGGCAACAGGCGTTGCTGCTGGTTTTCGGTCTGATCGAGCAGACTCAGGCCAGGACGCTGATGCGGCCGAGCCAGGCGCCGCAACCAGAGGCGCTGAACCAGGGCCCAGAGGCTCATGCCGGCGAGCAGGGCCAACTGGACCCGCCGGTGCCCCAGGGTGAAATTGACCGGCAGACGGAACAGCCAGTAGGCCAACACCACCAGCAGGGCACTGGCCAGGGCCGAGAGCCCCAGCCGCACCGCCACCAGGGACAGGCGCAGCCGGGGCAGCTTCAAGAGGGTGTAGCTGCCGAACAGCCAACTGAAGCCGATGTAAATCAACCCGAAAGGCAACAGCCAATGGGGATGGCGCAGCAGATCGGTGCCGTCGAGACGGTCGACCAGGGCCGCCGAGAGCACCAGCCCCAGCAGATCGAGGCCAGCACACAGCAGCAGTACCTGGCGCGGCCTCAGGCGCCCGGACAGCTGGCCCCGCTTGGATTTCACCCCGCCATCGCCGCCATCAAGCTGCCCATTTCCAGGGCCTGGAGGCCGTAGCTCCAACCGAGGTTGCTCTTGATGCCAGCTCGCTCCAGGGCCTGCTGCAGGGTGTCGGTGGTGAGGACACCGAAAATCACAGGAATGCCGGTGTCCCGGGCCACGGCGGCCACCCCCTTGCTGACCTCCGCCACCACCACATCGAAATGGGGCGTGTCACCGCGGATCACGGCCCCCAGGGTGATGACCACCTGGTAGCGACCGCTGGCCGCCAGCCGCTGGGCCACCAGGGGAATTTCAAAACTGCCAGGCACCCAGGCCACATCCAGCTGGCTGCTGCTGGCGGCCACATCAATGCCGTGGCGGCTGAGGCAATCGAGGCAGCCACTGAGCAGCTTGCCCGTGACCAGATCATTGAAACGGGCCACCACCACGGCGATGCGCAGCTGGCCAACGTCGGTGAAGCGACCTTCGAAAACGGTCAACGGCTCAAACCACGAAGTAACTCATGCCCCAGTTGAGCAGCACGAGGGCCACCCAGGCGGCACCACCGATCAAGATGAGGCGGTTGGAGCGGCCGCTGTCCTGGCTGCTGGCGTAGAGCACGGGAACAGCAACGATCAGGACGAAAGACATCACCACCAGGGCCAGAACGGTGAGTGTGTTGAGGATCTGCATGGCGAAGGGTGCGCGCTGGCCTGACCAGGCCTTGGGGGGCATTCTTCCATGGCGGACCTGGGGTATCGGTGGGAAGGCGCCGCTTCCTTCACAAGTTGTGGGGTGACGGCCAGGGGTGGGCGGCCAGGGGGCCAGGGACACCACCAGTGGGGTCGTTCTAGAATGGTGAGCCCCACCCCCAGCGCCATGGCGGCCCGAGCCGAACTGCAGCTGCAGCTGGTGGCCGAACCCGTCAGCCAGGGGGATCTGTTCGGCGCCGCCGGCATGGCCCTTCCGGCAGGCCTCGCCAACGCACCCGCACCCGCCGACAAGCCCGTGGCGGCGGCAAGCGGCCCAAGCGGCCTGCCGGATGAGGCGGCCCTGCAGGCCGATGCCGCCGCCCGCCCCCGCCAACGCCCCCAACCCGCCGGCCAGCCGTCGCTGCCGCTGGCGGCGGGGGAGCCGCAGGCAGCAGCGGCGGGGGAGCCGGCCCAGGACGACAGCAACAGCGCCGAACCCGACTCGGACCTGCCCCGCTGGCACCACCACAGCCTGGTGGATCCGGCGACCTTGACCCCGGTGCTGCGCCACTACGTGGAGCTCAAGGCGGCCCAACCAGAGCGGGTGCTGCTCTACCGGCTAGGAGATTTTTTCGAATGCTTCTTTGAGGACGCGATCCTGCTGTCGCGCCTGCTGGAGCTGACCCTCACTGGCAAGGATGCCGGCAAGAGCCTGGGGCGGGTGCCGATGGCGGGCCTGCCCCACCACGCCGCCGAGCGCTACTGCGCCGAGCTGGTGCGGCGCGGCTACAGCGTGGCCCTGTGCGATCAACTGGAAACCACCCCCGCCAAAGGGGCCCTGCTGCGCCGTGACATCACCCGGGTGCTGACCCCGGGAACGGTGCTGGAGGAGGGGATGCTGGCGGCACGGCGCAACAACTGGCTGTGCGCCGTCGTGCTGGAGCAGGGCCGCTGGGGCCTGGCGGTGGCCGATGTCAGCACCGGCGAGCTGCGCCTCAGCGAACAGGAGGGCAGTGGCGGGTTGCACCAGGAGTTGCTGCAACTGGAGGCCGCCGAGGTGGTCTGGCCGGGGGAAGAGGCCCAGCCCGCCTGGTGCCCGCCGGGACTGCGGCTGGTGAGCCAGCCCCGCACCCCCTTCGAGGCGCCGGCGGCCCGGGCCGCCCTGCTGGCCCGCTTTCGTTTGGCCAACCTCGCTGGCCTGGGGCTGGCGGAGGCGCCGCTGGCCCTGCGGGCCGCCGGCGGCCTGCTGGCCTACCTGGACAGCACCCACGGGCTGGCGGAGGACCGCGGCGCCATTCCCCTGGAGAGGCCGCGGCTATGGCATCCGGGCGATGCCC
>CAMDWF010000232.1 GCA_945878795.1 Synechococcus sp. UW140 | reverse complement strand
TGTATGTGAGTGATGCCGATGACCCGGTGCTTCGCACCTGGCGTAAAGCCTTCCCCGAGCTGTTTGCGCCCCTTTCGGCCATGCCCCCGGAACTCCTGCGCCACATCCGGGTGCCGCAGCGGCAATTCTCGATTCAGTCGGAGCGCTTGCTGCGATATCACGTCACCGATGTGCGCACGTTTTACAACGGTGATGACGTCTGGGCCGTACCCCAGGAGGTCTACGGCACCACAAATGCGGAAGTTCGTCCTTATCACGTCACCCTCCAACTCCCCGGCGAGCGCCAAAGCGAATTCGTGTTGCTGCTGCCCTTCACACCCCTGAAGCGCACCAATCTGGTGGGCTGGCTGGCAGCCCGCAATGACACTCCCAACTATGGGGAGCTGGTCCTGGTGCGTTTTCCCCAACAACGGCTCCTGCTGGGCCCCCAACAGATTTCAGCCCTCACCGACCAGGACCCCACCATCAGTCTGCAATTCGGCCTCTGGAATCGCCTGGGGTCAAGATTGTTTAGGGGCAACATGTTGGTGCTGCCCATTGGCAATGGCTTGTTGTATGTCGAGCCGGTCTATCTGCAATCCAAGAGCAGCGATCTCCCCACCCTTGTGCGTGTTGTAGTTACCGATGGGCGTCGTTTCCTGATGGAGCAGGACCTGGGCGATGCGATCCGCCGGCTGGTATCGGGGGCTCCGGCGGCGCCCCTGCCGGCGCTGGTGAAACCCGAGGGCCTGGCGGCTGGCACGAAGCCCTGAAGCGCGGCGCTCCCAGGGAGACTGGCTTGCCGACTGACAAGTGCCCCCAGGCTTTGGACAAAAAAAGGGGCCAAAGGCCCCGATTTTTAGCTGGTGGACGATGCCGGCATCCGAATCAGGCGGCCACTGCGACTTTGGGGTCGAGCCCGCCCTTGGCGTAAAGGGTGGCGTAGTAGTTGATGTCGCGTTGCTTGATCTTGCTGGCGTTGCCGGCGGCCCAGAACTGTTGATAACGGTCGAGGCACACCTGCTTCATGTAGGCCCGGGCAGGTTTGTTGAAGTGGCGGGGGTCGAAATTGGTGGGATCCTTAAAGGCCGCTTCTCGAACCGCTGCCGTGAAGGCGAGGCGATTGTCGGTGTCGATGTTGACCTTGCGCACGCCGTTGCGGATGCCTTCTTGAATCTCTTCGACGGGCACGCCGTAGGTCTCGGGGATGGCACCGCCGAATTTGTTGATCATGTCCAGCCATTCCTGGGGAACGGAGCTGGAACCATGCATCACCAGGTGGGTGTTGGGGATGGCTTTGTGAATCTCAGCGATGCGGCTGATGGCCAGCACTTCGCCGGTGGGCTTGCGGGTGAATTTGTAGGCGCCGTGGCTGGTGCCGATGGCGATGGCCAGGGCATCCACCTTGGTCTTGGCCACGAAGTCGGCGGCTTCAGCCGGGTCGGTCAGGAGCTGGCTGTGGTCGAGGGAACCTTCGAAGCCATGGCCATCTTCGGCTTCGCCCTTGCCGGTTTCGAGGGAACCCAGGCAGCCCAGCTCGCCTTCGACGCTGACGCCAATGGCGTGGGCCACATCCACCACTTCTTTAGTGACCGCGACGTTGTAGTCGTAGCTTGCTGGGGTCTTGGCGTCGGCTTCCAAAGAACCATCCATCATCACCGAAGTGAAACCATTGGCTGCGGCGCCATAGCAAGTCGCGGGACTATTGCCGTGGTCCTGGTGCATCACCACCGGAATGTTCGGATAGGTTTCAACGGCGGCCAGAATCAAGTGGCGCAAAAAATTCTCACCGGCGTATTGACGGGCTCCCCGGGAAGCCTGAAGGATCACGGGGCTGTCGGTTTCATGGGCGGCCTCCATGATCGACTGGACTTGCTCCAGGTTGTTCACGTTGAAGGCCGGAATGCCGTAGCCGTTCTCAGCGGCGTGGTCTAGCAGCAGCCGGAGCGGAACGAGCGCCATGGGGGATCCTCTCGGAAACGGAAAAGGGGAAGGCGAGACGGAATTTGCGGTGTCACCGCTCGTCTCGCGAGCCATTCTAGGGGATCCCAGGCCCAGCACCAACCTGCAAAGCAGGTCGGTGCTGGATCAGTCGATCAGCTGGTGGCGCCGCAGGGATTGGATCCGGAAAGCCTTTTCCCGCTCAAGGCGACGGACTTGTTCGGCCTGGCGGGCTAGTTGGCGGGCGGTGGTGATGGACATGGGAAGGACCTCAAAGGAGAGCCTGACGGCAGGGCCGCAGGAGGGGAATGCGTTGCTTCGGGACGGGGTCCAAAAGCCCCTCCCCCCTACTTCCGCCGAGGACGGGCGTGGGCTGAAGCCCCCACCGCCTACGGTCAACGACTTGCAAATGGTAACGGTTGATACGGACAGAAAAGGTTTGACCCGATACCGAAGACCGTAAACGGCGTTACCTTTTTTCCGTGTTCCTGGTTCCCTTGGCCCCGTTGGCCCAGGTCGTGCCTGGCCCCAAGGCCAGCGCCTCCCGCCGCCCCCCCCTTCTCGCGGCACCCCGACCCCAGCCCCCCGATCCCCTACTGGAAAGCGATCAACGTTTCCATTCGGTTTGGTCCGCCGGTGGCATGGTCGCCAGTGACGAGCCCCGGGCCTCGGCCGCCGGCCGGGCCGTGCTCAGGCAGGGCGGTAATGCCCTCGATGCGGCGGTGGCCAGTGCCTTCGCCCTGGCGGTCACCCTGCCCCAGGCAGGCAATCTCGGCGGTGGCGGCTTTTTGGTGTTGTGGTTGCCTGGGCGCTCGCCGGCGGCGGCACGGGGCTGCCTGGGCGGGGAGGGGGACGCCAATCCCGAGCGGCGGCTTGGCCTGGGCACGGCCGTGGCCGTCAATTTTCGTGAGACGGCCCCCCTGGCCGCCCGCGCCGAGATGTTCCTTGGCCCCGATGGCCAGCTGGATCGGCAAAGATCCACCCGCAGCCTGGCGAGTACCGCCGTTCCGGGGACGGTTGCCGGGTTGGTGCTGGCCCAGCGCTGTTATGGCCGCCTGCCCCTTCAACAGGTGCTTGCCCCGGCAATCGCGCTGGCTGAGAAGGGCTTTCCCGCCAGCCTGGCATTGAGCGACTCCTTGCTAAGGGCCAGGGCCACCCTCCAGAGCGATCCTGGCTCCCGATCCCTGTTCTTTCGGCCGAGCTCCATGGGACTGCGGCCCCTGGCCCCCGGCGAACGCCTGCGCCAGCCCCAGCTGGCGGCCAGCTTGGGGCGCATCGCCTCAGGGGGAGCAGCGGGCTTCTACAGCGGACCGGTGGCCGATTCCCTGCTCCAACTGATGGGGCAACGGGGGGGGCTGATCCAGCGGCACGACCTCAGCCGCTACCGGGCCCGGCTGGTGCCGCCGTTGCTGGGCAGCTTCCGGGGCCACCCGGTGCTGACCATGCCCCCCCCTGGCGGTGGCCTCACCCTGCTGCAATTGCTGGCCCTGCTTGAGTCCTTTGACCTGGCGGCGGCCGGTCACAACGGGGCCGCCAGCCTGCACCCGATGGTGGAGGCCATGAACCTGGCCTTCCGCGACCGCAACGCCCGCCTCGGCGATCCGGAGCAGCAGGCGATTCCGGTGCAGGCCCTATTGGGAGCGCCCTACCTGGACAACCTGCGCCGCCAGATCGATCCCCGTCGCCATCGCCCGGCGGCTCGGCTCGGCCCCGCGCCGGCCCTGCCGGGGGAAGGCACCCACACCACCCATCTGTCGGTGGCAGATCGCCAGGGGGGCTTGGTGGCCCTGACAACCACCCTCAATTTTCCCTACGGCAACGGGGTCCTGGTGCCTGGCGGCGGTTTCCTGTTGAACAACGAGATGGATGATTTCAGCACCGCCCCTGGCCAGGCCAATGCCTTTGGATTGGTGCAGGGGCCGGCCAACCGCATCGCGCCGGGGCGCCGGCCGCTCAGCTCCATGAGCCCCACGCTGGTTTTCCGGGGCGACCAGACCCCCTGGTTGGCCACGGGCAGCCCCGGCGGCAGTCGCATCATCACCACCGTGCTGCAGGTGCTGTTGAACCGCATTGTCCATGGCCTCAACCTGGCCACGGCGGTCAGCAGTCCCCGACTCCACAGCCAGCTCTGGCCCGACCAAGTCAGCGTCGAAGAAGGGTTCAGCCCCGACACCTTGCAGCTGCTGAAGGCCCAA
>CAMDWF010000231.1 GCA_945878795.1 Synechococcus sp. UW140 | reverse complement strand
GCCTTCCTGGAGCGCTGGCAGGGGGTGCGTCGCCAGGCCAAAGAGCGGCTGGCGGCCACCATCCGCCAGGAATGCGGGGTGCTCGTCGACCCGGCCAGCCTCTTTGATGTCCAGGTCAAACGCATCCACGAATACAAGCGCCAGCACCTTGCCGCCCTGCATCTGGTCGAGCGTTACCTGCGACTGCGGGCCGGCGAAGATCTGCCGGAGCGCACGGTGATCTTCGGCGGCAAGGCGGCTCCGGGCTATGCAATGGCCAAGTTGATCATTCGGCTGATCGTGGGCATCGCCGACATTGTCAACATCGATCCGGCCGTGGGTGGGCGCCTCAAGGTGGTCTTCTTACCCAACTTCAACGTGAGCTTGGGCCAGCGCATCTACCCCGCCGTCGACCTCTCCGAACAAATCTCCACCGCCGGCATGGAGGCCTCCGGCACCGGCAACATGAAAATGGCCCTTAACGGCGCCCTGACCATCGGCACCCTCGATGGCGCCAATGTCGAGATTCGGGAGCAGGTGGGTGCGGACAACTTTTTCCTGTTTGGCCATACGGCCGCCGAGCTCGCCGCCATCAACCGCAATGGTTACCACCCGATGCCCTGGCTGGAGAACGACCCCGTCACCAAAGAGGCCATTGACCTGATCGGTTCGGGTCATTTCAGCGAAGGGGACCGCCAACTGTTCCATCCCCTACTAGCCAACCTTTGTGGCCAGGATCCGTTCCGTGTCATGGCCGACATCGGCGACTATCGCCGCGCCCAGAATGAAGTCGATGCGGTCTGGCCCGACAAGCAACGTTGGAGCACGATGTCGGTGCTGAACACCGCCCGCTGTGGCTTCTTCAGCTCGGACCGTTCGATTCGGGAATACGCCTCCCGCATCTGGAACGTGGAACCGGTGCCGGTGATGTCCTGCAGTGTCTGAGGCCCTGCGGCCTCAAGACCATCAAAAGATCATGATGTTCAAAATCTGCGCCGATGTTTACCTTGCCCGCTGCCCCGTTACCCCCCAGCGCACCAGCCCCCGACTGGATGGCAACGGTGGCCCAGCAGGTGGAACGCCGCTTGCTTGCCCAAGGGGTGCGCTTGACCCTGGGGGGTGAACCCACGGTGGTGCCCCTCGACCCCGAGGGGCCCGAATGGAGCATCACCGCCGACGGGCCGACAAAACTGCCCCTGGCCCGGCAGCTGGCCCAGATCCTGCAGCGGGATGGCTGGCCCGGCAGCACCCTGCTGTTCTGCCCTGGCAAGTGTTACGAAGGCGAAGTCAACCCCCGCTGGGCCCTGCGGCTTTTCACCGGCAGCGACGGCACCCCGCCGGTGCGCTGGCCCGAACCCAGCCCACCCGGAGAGCCGGGGGCCGTTTTAGCCCCCGGGCAAGCCTGGGCCTGGCTGGAGGCCCTGGGCCGGCGGCTTGGTGTGCCCTTGCAGCCCCTGGAACTGCGCGATCCCCTTGATCCGCAGCGCCGCACCTGGGCCGTTCCCCTGACGGTGGACAAATCCCTGGCTGACAACGACTCCGAGCCGATCCCTTGGCAAGCGGTGGCCTGGCCCCTGGAAGACCGCCTCTGCGAACTCAATCGGGCCACCGGACCGGCAGGGTTGCGTCTGCCTTTGGAGCATTTCCCCGTCGAGGTGCCCCGCCAGGTGCTCACCCTCGAACTGCAAGACGGCCAATGGGATCTGTTTCTGCCGCCCCTGCTGCGACGTCCCCTGGTGGCCCTGCTGCAGGCCGTGGCTGACAGCCTTGGCGGCCTGGCGGCCCCGGGCCTGGGGGGCATGCTGCCCAGTGATATGGACGAAAGCTGGCAGGTGCTGGGCTTGACCGCCGATCCAGGGGTGCTGGAGATCAACCTGCCGGTGTGCCACGGCTGGCGGGATTACGACGCCTGGCTGCGGCGACTGGAGCTGGCCGCTGGCTCCCTGGGGCTGCGCAGTTGGAAAGTGACGCCCACAGGGCAGCAGCAGGGCACGGGGGGAGGCAACCACCTGCTCTGGGGCGGCTCGACCCTGGCCAGCAATCCGTTTTTCTCCCGGCCCGCCTGGCTGGTGGGGGTGCTGCGTTACTGGCAGCACCACCCATCCCTGGCCTACCTGTTCAGCGGACCCGGGGTGGGGCCCGCCTCCCAGGCGCCCCGGCCGGATGAGGCCGCCGGCGAGCTTTTCGATCTGGAGCTGGCCTATCGGGCCATCGCCGCCGCCGATGGCACCCCTTCGTCAGAGCCCTATGGCGATCACCGGGGCCTGATCGGCGAGACCCTGCGCCATCTCCATGCCGACCGCAGCGGCAACAACCATCGCAGCGAAATCAGCTTCGACAAATTCTGGAACCCCGGCACCCCGGCCGGTTGCCTGGGATTGATCGAATTTCGAGCGCTGGAAAGCCTGCCGGACCAAAACTGGACCAGTGCCATCGCCCTGCTCTGGAGTGCCCTGGCCGCCCACCTGCTCGAACCCAGCCATCGGCCGGCCGCCCTCAAGCCCTGGGGCGAAGGGCTCCATGATCGCCAATTGCTGCCTAGCCAGCTGTGGGCTGATCTGGAGTCGATCCTGGCGGAACTGGCCCAAGATGGTTTGGCACTGGCTGCCGCACCCTTTCGCGAAATATGGCAATGGCGCTTTGCGCCGCTGCTGCATTGGCGGGGGGCCAAACCGACCGCAGGAGATCAAGAAATCCCTGAACTGGTCTTGAGACCAGCCCTGGAACCCTGGCCGCTGATTTGTGATTTTCCCCGCGAGGGAGGCTTCACCAGTCGCTTCATTGATGGCTCCCTGCGACGCTTTGAGGTGGAAGCCAACTCCGCCTTCCGCAACAGCTGCAAATTGCTGCTCAACGATCGTCCTCTGGAGCTGGCGATGGAGCCAGAAGTATTAGCGGTGCGTTATCGCCAGCAGCGGCTCTATCCCTGTCTCCATCCGGCGATTGAACCCCACTGGCCCCTGAATCTGGTGGTGCGTGGTACCGAGGGCGAGCAATCCTTTTCCCTTAAAGAAGACGGGTTGGAGTTTGCTGAATCAGCCTCCCCCAGCCCACTGCCGCAAGCCTGGACCAGCCCCCCCTGGCGGGGGCGCCGCAGCAGCGATGCGGTGACCGTGGACCTCAGGCTGGCCTGAGGCTGGAAATCACCAGCTCACCCCGTGCAGCTTGGGCAAGGGGGCGGTCTTGGAGGTGACAGCGAAAAGGCGGGGAATACGGTGGCTGTTGTATACGCGAAATTCACGCAATAGGCTGGCTCCCTCCTCACGAACCGCCTGATTCAACACCAAAGAACCATCGGGATCGGAGACCGAACGGTGGAAGGTGCCAGGGGGGATGCGCAGGATGTCGCCGCCACAATCAAGGCGCACAATATGGTAGGGGTAATTCCAACCTAAATTGACTAGGTAGAAAGTACGCCCCCCATGCATGGCCAATAGATTATCTTCTTGGTGAGGGTGCAAATAAAACTGCCAGGCTCCAGATTCACTGTCATCAGGGGGACTTACCGCCGGGCCGCTATGGACGACCATGTCGCGGGCATTTGAGGTGGGAATCGTAATGTCAAAAAATCGAACCGCAGGCGTATCGCGAAACTTCTCATAGGGAATCATTTCAAACATCGGCGCCGATCGGGCTGGCCCACTCTGTCGGTGTTCCAGATGTTGTCGTTCTTGCATTTGTCGTTCCTGGTTCTCAAGCCGCTCAGACTCTGGCCGCGAAGGCAAAGTGCTTGTCATTCAACCCACCGGATCTAATCAATCCGTAGAAACAACCAGTGAACCCAGGCCAAGACCTGGCTTAGCGTGCGGGACGCTACGGAAAACGCTTTTCCGCAGGCACTTTAGCCACTGGCGGGCGCTGGCGTGCCGCTGCAAACTAAGCACCCTGCTGCCATTTGTCCTGTGCCCAACCCCTTTGTTCAAGCCGCGCCCAAGGGGCGCCCATGCTCCCCCCAGGTCCGTCCCGGCGGCCTGGGGCTAGTGCTCGGCCTGGCCCTGGCGCTGCCGGCCGCCTGGCTGCCGGCGCCCTGGGCCCCGGCCTCATGGGCCCAGGGCGGCAGGGGCCTGCCGACCGTTTCGGTGCCCGATTTCAAGAACAGCGTCAGCCAGCCCACCTGGTGGTGGCAGGGGCCGGTGGCCAACGATCTGGCCAATGCCCTGAGTAACGAACTTTCGGCCACCGGTGAACT
>CAMDWF010000230.1 GCA_945878795.1 Synechococcus sp. UW140 | reverse complement strand
GTGGAAGAAGCCTTCATGATGGCCACGGCGCGGGCGGCAGACTGAAGGGGAACGCCCAGAGCGATGTAGGTCTCCTTGAGGCCGTTCAGGCAGCGGTCGTCCAAAACCGAGGCGTCGCCTGCCAGCAGCGCGTAGCTGATGTAGCGAAGCACAATTTCGCCGTCGCGCAGGCAAGCGGCCATGCGGCGGTTGGGATAGCAGTTGCCACCAGCCTGGATCAGGCCAGTGTTTTCGCAGATCATGCCTGTGACTGCATCAGAAACGATGCAGGAGGCATTGCTGGTGATGGCGTTAACAGCGTCTAGACGCTTATTGCCTTCAGCAACATAATTACGGAGAGCAGCGAGCTCACCGCCTCCAATTGGGGCAGTCTTCGAATCTGCGCTAACGACAGCGCGTGAAAAGGCGTCGAGCATGGGGAAGGGACCAGGGGTGCTTGTGCTCAGCCAATCGACAGACAGTGAAGATCGTTGGATCCATTTTGGTCTGTATGGCCAAGCTGCCTCTTGGGGAAGGCGTGCAGAGAAACTACGGCCGACCCCCTGTTAAGCACCCTCATTCGATCCATCATGCAACCTTTCGTCACCCATCGCGGGCGCATTTAAAAAGGCAGCGCTGGCAAAGCATCTTGGCGAGGGGAAGGCATGCAAACCCCACCAATCGCGGAAGGGAGTACCAGGAGTTTTATCTTTTCTTCCATTTTGCCATAGATGCGGCCCTCTTGGTGGGTGGGTCGCAACGGTCGGCTACGTATGCTCACAGTCGCGCAATCGAACCCATGACCGACGGCACCACCGCTCGCGCCGACACGTCTGCAATCAACGCATCCGATCCCAGCCCGAAGGAGCTGGAGGAGTCGATTGACCAGCTCGCGGCCTACCGAGATCGACTTGTCAAGGATGTGATCGGAATGGGACAGAGACTGAAGCTTCCTCAGAAGCAAGTGGAATTCACCCTCGCTCAGCATCCCGAATTGCAGAAAATAGAATCTATTTTGGCCCAGCTTGAGGCCCAGAAGTCCGAACAGGACTAGCTTCCCATCCCCCTCACCATGCCTGTGGCACCCATGGACCCAGCCCGAACGATGGACCAATTCTTGGCGGCCAGCCGAGGGGCCTGGCTGACGCGGCGGGCTGTGCATCACCTCGACCACCAAGATGATGAATTCGGAAATTCCAATCTTGTTATCGAGCCCTTCTCCGTTGAGGATCCAGCCGTCGAGCAGATCTGCCTTACTCTAAAAATCAACCCTGAGCTAGCAGCAGGAGGGGCCCGTTTCTGGTGGGAAAGCAATCTAAAACCCCTGGCCAGAACAGAAGACCAAGCGGCTGTACTCATCGATATCCCTCTGGCAGGGGATCCATCTCAGGGGTTTTTGGTCCGTGACAAGGGATACGTGGAAAAGCAGCCCGTCCTCAGTCAATACACCTTTTCCACCGATGGCGTCATGACCGTCACCACGCGCTACGACAGCAATGTCGGCACGGAGCGCTGCTGGTTCGTCACGGATCAGGTGCGAATGCGGGTGAGCTCGGTGCAGTGCCTCGATGGTGTATCGATGACCACCTACTGCACGGAGCTTCGTTGCCCCTCCGACGAAACGCTCCAGTCGCTGCGGGCAAGCGCCGATTCCATGGCCGCCGGTTTCATTTAACCCACCCTGCACCTAAGCGCTCCGAGATGTTTGACCCTTTTTTGCAAGAGCTCAACAGCAGGCTGGAACGGTCGGGAGCGCAGCCCATTGCCCCACCCGAGGGGCTAGCTGAGTGTCGCTCCCTGAAGAGGCAGAGCGTGATACAAAGCTGGCTCTGGCAGGTGCCGGGTTTCCGGCGCTGGCGGGTGACCAGGCTGGACGCAGGGGACAGCCTGCAGGTGTTGAATTCGGTGGCCTATCCCGCATTCAACAACGATCAGCCCCTGATGGGAATCGATCTCCTTTGGTTCGGTACCCGCGGCAAGCTGGTCGCAGTGCTTGATTTTCAGCCACTACTGCAGGATCAAAATTATCTTGACACCTATTATCAAGGTCTAAAGGAACTTATTTCTCGCCACCCGGATCTTCACGGTGCTGAGGCCATGCGCTCATTTGATCCAAACCAATATTTTTCTCCCTGGCTGCTGTTCTGCCGTGGGGGAGCTGAGGAGGCGCAGGAATCGTTACCTAGGGCTTTCACTGCCTTTCTCGACTGCTACTGGCAGCTCAGCGCCAAAGCAAGCCAACGCACTTCCATAGTTACAGCAGAAAGGGTTAGGAGCCTGCAGGAGGCATACGATGTCTACAGCGCCGAAAGAGATCCGGCTCACGGGCTGTTTAGCAGCCACTTCGGCAAGGCCTGGTCGGATCGTTTTCTGCACGAGTTCCTCTTCCCATCTAGCCAGCAGCAATGACAGCACAGCAACGCTGCAGCCTTGATCAGGTCACAATCGCCGGTTGGCGTTGGCAGCCCTTTCTTGATCACGCAGTCGAGATGCTTCAGGCGTTGGAGCCAGCTGCCTACCCCGTGCCGGAGGAGTTTCTGCAAAAAACCGGATCCACCGGTTCGAAGGCACAGCCAGTGGTGGTGCAGACGGCAACATGGGCCTGTCGTACAGACAAGCTTCGTCAGGTGAGAGCCGCCTGCGTGGAAGCGGGGCCAGCAGCGTCCGTGCTGAACCTAGTCATCAATCCCGACTGCCGTTTTGATCTGCCTTTCTTCGGAGCCGATTTGGTCACGCTGCCCTCAGGCCATCTGCTAGCCCTTGACTTGCAGCCGGTTGACCGCAGCGATTCCCTCCATACCCAGCCTGTCTGGGATCGCTTGCTCCCAATTTTTAACAGCTGGAAGCCTCTCTTACCCGATGGCGGACCAATTCCTGCTGAGGCGGAACCTTACTTTTCGCCTGCATTTCTCTGGACCCGTCTGCCTTTGGGAGCAGCCTCCGATGAGCTGATCGCCACCGTTGTATTTAAAGCCTTTGCTGAGTACTTAAAGCTTTATGTAGAGCTAGTCCGTGAAGCGGCTCCCGTAGCAGATGAACGCTCAGCTCTATTGCTCAATGGCCAACGCCGCTACACCCGTTACCGGGCAGAAAAAGATCCGGCAAGGGGGATGCTAAGCCGCTTCCACGGCGCAGAATGGACCGAATCCTATATCCATGAGGTGTTATTCGATCTGGATAAACACTACCCTGAGTAAGAAGGAGATCAAAGGAGCCCGAAGGCATGAAGAGGCCCCCTGCCACTAATCAGCTCCACTAGAAAAGCGGAGAATCCGAGCATCGCTAAGCGGCCATTCCACACTTCTGAGCTGTTGTTCCACCCCCAAGCCCACTTGTCTTGGGGGTAGAGCTTGACGGTCGTGGGTAAAGCCGCTGCCTGGTCAAGATTCACTTCGGGGCCATCCAGGGCCTGCTGAACAAGTCGCGCAAGCCCCTGGATGAACGCAGGGTTGGTGTCGAGTGCAGGCACACGGCGAAAATTAGTGATGCCCGCCTCGCTAGCCAGCTCGCGGTACTCGATGTCGATCTCTTCGAGGGTTTCGATGTGCTCGCTCACAAAACTGATCGGCACAACCACTAGATCCTTCACACCCTGCTGGCCTAGCTCCACCAAGGCTTCGTCGCTGTAGGGCTTTAGCCACTCCACAGGCCCCACCCGGCTCTGGTACGCGAGGGTGAAGGAGTTGCTGTAGCCCAACGTGGCCTCCAGCTTCTGGATGATCAGCCGGGCGCAGGTTTCGATCTCCCCTTGGTAAGGATCGCCCGCTTCCTCCACGTAGCTCTTGGGCACGCCGTGGGCGCTGAAGAACACGTGGGCAGTGGCAGGATCCGGGCAGGCCAGGATCTCGCGGGCGATCAGGCCGGCCATGGCGCCGATATAGCCCGGGTCATCGTGATAGCTGCGGATGCATCGGATCGGCAAAGCTGCAAAGACAGGATCTGCCTGGCGAAGACGCTGAAGCTCCCTAAAGCTGGAACCGCTGGTGCTAATCGAGAAGTGGGGGTAAAGAGGCAGCACCACCACCTCGTCTACAGCGTCGGCTTTGATGTCTGCCACCGCCGATTCGGTAAAGGGGTGCCAGTAGCGCATCGCCACGTAGCTGGTGGCCTCGATCCCAAGCAGGCGCAGCGCACTCTGCAGCTCCCGCGCCTGCTGCTCGGTGATTCGCCGCAGTGGCGAGCCACCGCCGATAGAGCGATAAGCCTCCTGCGACTTGCTCGCCCGCAGACTGCTGATCAGCCAAGCCAGTGGTTTCTGCAGAGCCGGGTTGGGTAGCCG
>CAMDWF010000229.1 GCA_945878795.1 Synechococcus sp. UW140 | reverse complement strand
TCGAGGCTGAAGCGATAACCCTGCTGGCGCATGGTTTCGATGCCACCCCCTTCTCCCAATCCGGCCTGCTCCAGCTTGCGTCGCAGGGTAAGCACTTGGGTATCGACCGAGCGGGGGCCGCCACTGAAGGGAGGCCAGGCCATGCGCAGGAGCTCCTGGCGGGTGCGTACCACGCCAGGGGGCATCAGCAAGGCACAGAGCAAGGCAAATTCCCTTGGGCTCAGTTCCACCGGTTGGTCCCGCAGGGTCACCTGTCGCAGCAACAGGTGCACTTCCAGGGGTCCGACACAGACCCGTTCTTGCAAACCAATGCCACTGCGGCGCAAGAGGGTGCGGCACCTGGCGGCCAGTTCTTCCAGGCCAAAGGGTTTGCGCAACACGTCATCGGCCCCGGCATCCAGCAGGGCAACGATCGGTTCGGATCCGGATCGGGCCGTGAGGACCATCACGGGACAATGCAATTGACCGGCCAGCCTGAGGGCCGAGGTTTCTTCCAGCAACTCGGCGCTCACCAACAGGTCGGGGGAGAGTTCCTGGCAGAGTTCAATCGCTTCGAGGGCTGTGGACACAGCTGCCGCCATGTGGCCATCTTGGCGAAGGCGCTGGGCAAGAACAGTCCGCAAAGTGGAATGGGGATCGACCACCAAGACCCGCTTGGGATGGCCGCCGTTGTCATTAGCATTCGGCTCAGCCATGGCAAGGGTTGGCGGCTCCGAGGCCAAAATTAACTACCTTAACAATACTGCAAATAAATCTGTCCTCTGAGTATCGGGCGATGCCTTTCAAAGCGTCCACCAGCATTTTTGCGCTCTTGGACAAATTCGCGACCGCGCCCTTCAAGTATCAGAATGGGAGAGAGGGCTTGCCCATGTCATGACCGCGCTGCAACATCCCGACGCCATCCGGCAGTTCCAATCCCTCTGCGATGCGCTCCAAGGCCTGGCAGACAGGTACCACAGCCCATCGGAGCTGAGGCTTTATGCCGATGGCTACCTGCATGCGCTACGCCGCACGTCCGTGCTTGATCACCAGTCCCAGCGGCGGCTGGAGGAGTTGATCGAACGCTGGATCCTGGATCCTTCCTCCTTTGTCAGTCCCGACGGCAATCCTCGCACCCTGTTCGAGAGCGGCCGCAACTGAGTTGGGGCGGTGCAAGGGCCTTGGTTGATCCCCACGCCACTGCTCAACTTGGCCTGGAAGGCCAGACGGAAATTCGCCCGGCCCATTTTCCTCGCGGCAGAGCTGGCGAGGTTAGGAAGCCAAGGCTACGGTGAGGTTTTCGCGTAGTTCGCCACTGTTGTACATCTCAATCAAGATGTCCGAGCCGCCCATAAATTCACCCTTAACATAAACTTGGGGAATGGTGGGCCATTCGGAATATTCCTTGATACCATTACGTATCTCACCGTCGGCGAGCACGTCAAACGTCTCAAAGGGCACCCCAAGGGAGTGCAGGATCTGGACGACGTTGTTGGAAAAGCCGCATTGGGGCATCAATTTGTTGCCTTTCATGAACACGAACACCGGGCTGCTGGAAATCAGCTCTTCGATGCGTTGTTTGACATGGTCTTCCATGGCTTTGCTGGGTCGGGGGTCAGTGGGCGAGGGGGGTGGAGGGAAGGGAGGTGTGCAGGGCTAGGGCATGGATGGCCTCGCTGGCCAGTTCGCCCTTCAAGGCCTTGAACACGAGTTGGTGCTGGCGAATGCGGTTGAGACCCGCAAAGGCTCCGCTGACCACCTTCACTTGGAAGTGGTCGCCGCCACCGGTGAGGTCCTCCACCTCAACAGCAGCATCGGGAAGGGCATGGCGGATGGCGTCCTTCACCTGATCCGGGTGAACCATGGTGGGGGCTGAAAGGGTCGGCTGGAATCTAGAAGCAATGGCTGCGGATGGCGCAACAGCTGAACCCAGGCTTGGCCAAGCGGCCCAGGCTTGGCGTGGATCAGTTGACCGGGGTGGGAACGTTGTATGGAGTGGTGACAAAGCCCATTTCACGAAGCTGCTGATAGGCCTTCCGGCCCGCTTCGCTGGAGGGGGTCATGGTGGAGATCACTTCAACCAGCAGGGGCACCGCCACTTCCGGTTGGCCCTGGCGACGGAACAGACCCGCCAAGCGCATGTTGGCCTCCACCAGCACATCCAGGGTCTGACGACCCTTGTCATCCATTTCGCGGGGGATGCGGGCGTCGAGTCCCCGGAATGCCCCGCTCAGATCCCGATAGAAGATCAACAGACGCTTGGCGGCGTCCCGGGCCTGGTCGTAGAGACGGCGGGCTTCCTGGCTGTTGCCGGCGGCGGCGGCCGCGTCCCCCCGGGCGATCAGGGAGCGGACGGCGTTGGCATCGAACACCCCGGCCACCATGGGTCGGCGGTCCTCCTGGGCGTGGACGAGGTTGGGTTGGACCAACGGCACCACCAGGGCCAGAATCGCCGCAGCACGGCCGCAGGCCCCAAGTATCCGGGGGGCGACAGAGTGGCTGATCAAGGGGCTTGCTCGACGAGCTCGACGAGACTGAACTTTACGGGGGGTCCATGGGCCGACCGACGAGGGTCCGGGCCGCTTGCTCGGCCGACCGCATGGCCTGGGCCAGGGCTGCGCTGAAATCACGGGCCCCCTGACGCCCCTGCCCCTCGGCCCTAAGGGGGGCGCCCACCCAGACCGCTGCCTGCTCGCCAGGTTGGGGCACCTCCCTGGCATAGGCGATGCCGATCGGCACCACGGGAACCTCCCATCCCTGGGTGCGGGCCATTTGGGCCAGACGGGCCAGGCCCTGCTGGAGGGTGATAGGGGCGTCCTGCCGCTGAATGCGTCCCTCCGGAAAGACCACCAACTGTTCACCCCTGCCCAGCAGGTCAAGGGCCAGTCTCATGCTGGCGGTGCCCGGGTGGCCCTGGTTGACCGGGAAGCAGCCGAGGCGATGCAGAAACCAGCCCTGAATACCAGCCATTTCGTCGAGGGTCACCATGAAGCGACAGTCACGACCGGTGACGCGGCGTCCTGCCGCCAGGGGGACCAGCAAGGCATCCCAGCGGGCCCGGTGGGTGGGGGCCAACAGCAGCGGACCGCTGCTGGGCAGATGCCCACGGCCGACAACCCTGATGCCACTGAAGAAGGCCGGCAGGGCCAGGTCCTGGGTGATGGCCATGGCTAGGGGCGCTAACCAGGGGCTAACGCCATTGGCCAGGCCGCCTTCGCGATTCCGGCTTGCCTGTCCCGTCGCCTCCGCCGCCAACACCTGCTGTGCCCTTTGCAAGAACCACTTGAAAGTAGGGGCCCCCTACCGCCGATCGGGGGCTGCAAGGGCAGTTGAACCTGCGGCCGATACGGTGATCCCCGCTTCGCAATGCCATGGCCAGCCTCGGGATCAACATCGATCACATCGCCAACGTCCGTCAGGCACGACGCACCGTTGAGCCAGATCCGGTGACCTATGCCCTGCTGGCCGAGTTGGGCGGAGCTGACGGCATCACCGTTCACCTGCGGGAGGACCGCCGCCATATCCAGGATCGGGATGTGGAATTGCTGCGCGCCACCGTTCGTACCCGCCTCAACCTGGAGATGGCCGCCACCGATGCGATGGAGTCCATCGCCCTGCGGATCCGGCCCGACATGGTGACGCTGGTGCCCGAACGCCGCGAGGAGGTGACCACCGAAGGGGGCTTGGATGTGGGCTCCCAGCTCGCCAGCCTCGCTGCCATGGTGGGTCGGCTGCAGGCCCAGGGCATTGGCGTGAGCCTGTTTGTCGACCCCGATCCGGTGCAGCTAGATGCCTGCTGCGCCTGTGGAGCCCGTTGGGTGGAGCTGCATACCGGCCGCTATGCCGAGGCGGGTTGGGGCGACCAGACCGCCGAATTGAATCGCCTCGGGGAGGCCACCGACCTGGCCCGCCAGCTCGGCCTGCGGGTCAACGCCGGCCATGGCCTGACTTATCAAAACGTCGAACCGGTGGCGGCCCTCCCTGGCCTGGAAGAACTCAACATCGGTCACTCAATCGTGGCCAGGGCCCTGGCGGTCGGCTTGAGCCAGGCGGTACGGGAAATGCGGAGCCTGATCCAGAATCCCCGACGGGATGCGCTGTTCGGCGGTCCTGCTGACGGCTTGACGCCCCCCTCCTGACTCTTGCCCTCCCCCCATGACGCGTTACCACTACGTTGCCGCCAGTGAAGCCTTCCTCACCGTGGAGGAGCCCCTAGAGGAGGTGCTGCGCGAGCGAGTGCGCCCTTACGGCGAACAGCAGCAAGCGATCGACTTTTGGTTGGTGCGTCGT
>CAMDWF010000228.1 GCA_945878795.1 Synechococcus sp. UW140 | reverse complement strand
ACCCGCCGCCAGCAGGATGCAATGCAGTTGGGTGGCGATTGAACCCTTGCCATTGGTGCCTGCCACCTGAACGGCGGCAAAGCGCCGTTCGGGATGGCCACCGTCGGCCAGGGCTGCCTGCATCCGTTCAAGGCCCAACTGGATACCACGGGCTGCGAAAGGTTGCAGCAGGTCTTCCAGGTCGACCGGGGGCGGCAGCGAACCCGGGGACAGGGGCGGCTCAGCCAAAGGCAGCGCTAGCTGTTAACTTTGCCAGGCTCTGAAGGGCTCGCTCCAGCCTCTCGACCATGTCATGGAGGTGGGTTGATTCGATCACCAGGGGTGGCACAAAGCGCACGACCCGGGGGCCGGCGGGCACCAGCAGCAGGCCCTGGGCGATGGCCGCCTTGACCAGGTCGGGCGCCGTGATCGTTGCTTCGCGCAAGACCAAACCCTGCAGCAGACCCCAGCCACGGCTGCTTTCCAGCAGGGTGGGGTGCCGCTCCGTCAGGGCCGCGAGCAGGGCCCTCAGTTCGGCACCCCGCGCTTGCACCTGGGCCAGCAGCTCCCTTCGTTCAATCTCAGCGATGACGGTGAGGCCAGCGCGGCAGGAGAGAGGATTGCCCCCGAAGGTGCTGGCGTGGTCTCCGGGTTGGAAATGGTCAAAGCGGGCCTTGACCCCTAGGGCGCCTATGGGAACGCCGCCCCCCAGACCCTTGGCCATCGTGAAGGCATCGGGCTCGACCCCCAGGGTTTCGTAACCCCACCAGCGACCGCTACGGCCAACACCGATTTGAACTTCATCGAAGATCAGCAGGATGTTGAGGGCATCACACAACTGGCGTAGCCGCTGGAAGAAGGCCGGATCGCCGGGGTTGACGCCGCCCTCGCCTTGCAGTGGTTCGATAAGTACGGCCGCCACGCGCGGCCCTTCGGCTTCGCAGGCCGCCAACAGGCTTTCGAAACTGGCGATGTCGTTGTACCTGAAGTAGCGGAATCCCTGCACCATGGGCTCAAAGCCGGCGTGGTAGCGGGGCTGGCCGGTGGCGGTCACCGCCGCCAGGGTGCGGCCGTGGAAACTGGCCTCGGCCGTGAGGATCAGTGGTTCGGCAATGCCGCGCACCCGGTGGCCGTGTTTACGGGCCAGCTTGATGGCCGCCTCATTGGCCTCGGCACCGGAATTGCAGAAAAAAAAGCGATCGGCGCAGCTGCGGTCGCGCAGGGCGGCTGCCAACTGCTCCTGTTCCGGAATGCGGTAGAGATTGGAGACGTGTTGGAGCTTGTCAAGCTGCTCGACAAGGGCCTGGCGCAGCACCGGATCGCTGTGACCAAGGGTGCAGACGGCGATGCCGGCGACGGCATCAAGGTACTTGTTGCCGTCGCTATCCCAGACCCAAACCCCCTGTCCTCGCACCAGCTCGAGGGGGTATCGGCTGTAGGTGTCCATCACCGCAGAGGGGATGGCAGGGATGGGAGCGGTGGGACTCGAACCCACATGCCCGAGGGCGCTCGATTTTGAGTCGAGTCCGTCTACCAATTCCGGCACGCTCCCTGTGGCTCCATTGTACGGGCTGGTCAGTGGGGGTCGACGACGCGGCGGATGGAGGCCCCGACGCCATTGAGCCGCTCTTCAAGGGCGGCATAGCCGCGATCCAGGAATTCCAGGCCCATCACCGAGGTGATGCCTTCGGCGGCCAGTCCAGCCAGCACCATGGCGGCCGAGGCCCGCAGGTCGGTGCCCTGGACCGGGGCGCCGCTGAGGCGGGCGACACCCTCGATGCAGGCCGTGTTGCCCTGCAGTCGGATCGAGGCCCCCATCCGTTGCAATTCAGCGACGTGTTGGAGGCGGTTTTCGAAGATGTTTTCCACCACCATGCTGGTGCCCTGGGCGGTGGCCAACAGGCCCATGAAGGGGGCTTGCAGGTCTGTGGGGAAACCAGGGAAGGGCTGGGTGCGCAGATCAACCGCCCGGACGGCATCGGCGCGGATGCGCAGGCCCTTTCCTTCCACCTGCAGGTGGCAGCCAGCGTCTTCCAATTTGGTCAGCACCGCTTTGAGGTGTTCGGGGATCACGGGGGTCACCAGCAGATCGGAGCGGGTGATGGCGCCAGCCAGCAGCAGGGTGCCCGCTTCGATGCGGTCGGGAATCACCGCGTAATCAGCGCCATGGAGCTGATCGACCCCATCGATGACGATGGAGGGGGTGCCGGCTCCCCGAATTCGACCGCCCATGGCGATCAGCAGGTTGGCCAGGTCGACGACTTCGGGTTCTTGGGCGGCATTTTCAATGGTGGTTTCGCCTTCGGCGAGCACCGCAGCCATCATCAAGGTTTCTGTGGCACCTACGCTGGGGCAGTCCAGGTGGATCTGGCCGCCGGTAAGGCGACGGCGACGGCCCGGCACAACGGCGGTGACGACGCCGTGGTCGATGGTCACCTGGGCACCGAGGGCCTTGAGGCCCCGCACATGTTCAACCACAGGGCGAGAACCGATCTGGCAGCCGCCGGGCAAGGGCACCTGGGCCATGCCCATGCGGGCCAGCAGGGGTCCGATGCAGAAGAAACTGGCCCGCAGCGTGTTGACCAGTTCGTAGGGAGGGGCGGCTTGGGTGATGTTGTCGCCGTCCAGATCGATTATTTCGCCGCCCCGCACCACCTGCACACCAAGGGCGGCCAGAATTTCACCCATGGCCGCGATGTCAGTCAGACGGGGCACATTGCGCAGGCGCAGGGTCTCCCGGGTCAGGAGACAGGCAGCCATCAACACAAGTGCCGAATTCTTGGCCCCGTTAACTTTGATCTCGCCGCTCAACCGTTTACCGCCGGTGATCTCAAGCCTTGGCTGAACCACGGTCTTGGCGGGAGCGGCGAGGAGGGTCATGGGGTGGGGATTACCGACAGGTTCCTTAAGAACTGAATCTTGACAATGATCCAGGCCGGCGTCCAGGGGGTCGCCGTTGGAACTGTCCGGTGATTCTGGCGCCTGTCGGGCCGTGGTCAGCACCCTGATGGCGTAATGTGATTGAGTCAGTGCGTTTTTCGCGCTGAATCGCCTGCGGATGTGGCGGAATCGGTAGACGCGCTAGTTTCAGGTACTAGTGACAGCGATGTCGTGGGAGTTCAAGTCTCCCCATCCGCATTATTTTTTCCCAATGATTGTTATCAAAATCTCCAACGCTTCCGATGTGGTGGCGGCCAAAATGGGTCGGTTGCTTGAAAGCCTCACCCCCGACCAATTCGATCGCGACAAGGTCGAGGATGTTTTGATTTCAAAGTTGGTTGAACAGCTCGCCCTGGAGGGCATCAGCGGTGAGGTAGCGGCCGTGCGGGGCATGACCATGGAAGCCAGGCAGCTCCTGATTGAGGAGCGTCTCCATGTCAGGCACCACGAGTTTTTCTGACCCAAGCGCTGAGCCCCTGGTTCTGACCAGCCGCCGCAATCCGCTGGTGGCCCAGCTCCGGGACCTCCACACCCCTGCCGGCCGCAGCCGTCAGGGGTTGTTGTTATTGGAAGGCACCCATCTGCTCCAGGAGGTGCTGCGGCTGCAGCTGCAACCGGAGCTGCTGCTGGCAACGCCGGACTGGTGCGCCCAGCATCGCGAGCTGCTGGCCTCCCTCCCCGCCGCGACCCAGCTGAGGCAGGCCACCGCCGTAGTGCTGGAGGCGGCCGCCAGCACCCGCCATCCCGATGGGGTTTTGCTCACCCTGGCGCCCCCCGTGCCCGCAACGCCCCCCGCCTCCAGCCAGTCCCCCCCTTTTGTACTGGCCCTTGATCGCCTGCAAGATCCGGGCAATCTCGGCACGCTGCTGCGGACTGCCCTGGCGGCCGGCGTCCAGCAGGTTTGGCTGGGGGAGGGGGCCGATCCCCACTCCCCCAAGGTGCTGCGGGCTTCGGCGGGGGCAGCCCTGGAACTGCCGCCGCTGCGTCTCAGCTCAGACGCCCTGGTGCGCCGGCTGGAGCAGGCCCGCCAGGGGGATTGGCAGATCGTGGCGACGGCTGCGGCGGCCCCAAGGCCCTACTGGCAGCTCGATTGGTGCCGGCCCACCGTGTTGCTGCTGGGCAACGAGGGCGCTGGGCTGGCCGCCCCCCTGCTGGCCCTGGCCGATCAACTGGTGGGCATTCCCCACAGCGAAGCGGTGGAATCCCTGAACGTGGCGGTGGCGGCCGCGCCGCTGCTGCTGGAGCGCTGGCGCCAGAGCCTCTCCGCCTGAGGGAGATCACCAGGGGGGACAATGCCTTGATTGTTTGCAACGTCCCGGTGACGGCCACTCCCCCTACCCCTGCCGCTACTCCTGCAGCTG
>CAMDWF010000227.1 GCA_945878795.1 Synechococcus sp. UW140 | reverse complement strand
GCTGGTTGGGTATTTGATAGGTGGCGTTCGTCCTAGGCTTGGTTGCTGATGGCGGGGAAGACGTAGAATGTAGCAAAGAATTTGGACCTAGAAGGATAATTTAATGTCTTCAAAGCATGGCGTTGACTGTAAATAGATTGGGTTGGACCCCACCTAAGGCGAATCTCAACCCTAATGCAGCTTTCGGTATTCCACTTGTTGAGGACACATAAGTGCAGGTCTGAGTCAGCCTTGCGTTCTCCGGCATGCGTGAAATACTTACAAATGTGTGCAGGAAAATCATTGCTGATTTGCGTTAACGCGATTGTCGGTTCCGGGACACAGACCTGTCAAGTTGCTGATTGCCCCCCCCCCTTAATTTGCCTTGCTGAAGCAGGTTTTGCCCTGGGGGCAGCTATGGACTAACGCGCGGCTTGTCGTTTGGTTTTCGTTTTTTCTGAGTAAGATTTGGTGGGAAGCAATAGCCCCTTGCCAGGTCTTGAAAGTTTGCTGTTTTGTGTTAGTCGAAATATGAATTTAATTTTACTGGTTACGCTTCTTGGATCCCAATCCGGGTTTGGCCTCGATTCGTGATCCTTCCCGCTGACAGCCTTTCCAACGCGACCGAGCGCTCTTTCCGCCAGTGGGCCGATGAGCATCCCCTCAATCATGTGGTGGGGATCGGTGCTTCCGCTGGCGGGCTGGAGGCGCTCAAGGTGCTCGTGGCCCAGCTCAAGCTCCAGGGGCGGATGGCCTTCGTGGTAGCCCAGCATCTTGCCCCTGACCATCCCAGCTTGATCGTTGAGCTGCTGCAGCGGGTCACCCCTTTGCAGGTGGTGACCGCCGTGGATGGGGCTTTGTTGCGGTCTGGGGTCGTGGCTGTCGCCCCTTCCAACCGGGATGTGGCGGTGAGGGGCGACCGGCTTGTCGTCAGCGATCCACCGCCCCGCTTCGGTCCGAGCCCCAGCATCGACCGGTTGTTCGAATCGATTGCCCATGAATGGCGCCAGCAGGGGGTGGCTGTGGTTCTCTCGGGCACCGGCTCTGATGGCGCCAAGGGGTTGGCCCAGGTGCGGGCCGCCGGTGGACTCACCTTTGCCCAGTTGCCTGAAACAGCCCGCTTTGATGCCATGCCCCGGGCGGCCATTTCCCTGGGCAGGGCCAGGATGGTTTTAGAAACAGGCGCCATCGGCCAGCAGTTAAACTCTTTAGCCGAAGGCACGGTCAGCTTTAACACTGCCGGTGGTCAAGAAATGCAATCCCAGACCATCACTGCCGTCTTGGGGCATCTCAAGCAAGGTACTGGCGTCGATTTCTCGCAGTACAAGGAATCCACCCTGCGCCGGCAATTACAGCGCCGCATGGCCATCCGCCAGGTAGCCGATCTTGAAGATTATGTGCGCCTGCTGCGGGACGATGCCGAGGACGCACCGGCCCTATTACATAATTTACTCGTAAACGTTACTGCTTTTTTCCGCGATCCAGAGGCTTTTGATGTCCTGGCCCAACTGCTGAAGGACTATGGGGCCCCGTTGGCCCCCCAGGCCAAGATCCGGGTGTGGGTGCCGGGTTGTGCCACGGGAAAGGAGGTCTACACCCTGGCCATGGTGATCAGTCAGGTGCTTGACCATCCGGTTGTGCTGGCCGATCGTCTCAAAATCTTTGGCACCGACCTTGATGAAGAAGCCTTGACCGTGGCCCGTCAGGGGGTATACCCCCTGACAGAGGCCCAGGCCATTCCCGCCGATTTGCGCCACCGGTTCCTTAACGAGGAGGGTGACGAATTCACCATCAACGATCAACTGCGGGATTGTGTTGTCTTTGCGCGCCACAACGTCAGTGAAGACCCCCCTTTCCCGCGACTTGATCTGATTTCCTGTCGCAACACGCTGATTTATTTCACACCGCCGCTGCAAGAGCGGGTGATCAGTCTTTTTCGCTTTGGGTTGTTGCCCGGCGGGCTGCTGTTTTTGGGTGAATCCGAGTCCCTGGGCCACGGCCACCAAGGTTTTGCTGTGGCCAATGCCACCCACCGCATCTACAGGCGCGGTGGCGAGATGGCCCGCCGCACCGTGGCGCCCCTGGGCTCCAGCGCGAGCCGGGGGTCTGGGTCGCGGCCGTCTTTGGCCAGGGGCGCTGTGCTGCGCGACTCGGTGCCGGAACAGCACATGATTTTGCTGGAAGCCCTCAGCCGCAGCTTCTGTGGGGACTGCCTGGTGCTGGATGACAGCCACAACTTGGTGCAGGTCATTGGCGATGTGACGCCCTATTGCGTCATGCCAGAAGGCTGGATCAGCGCCAACGCCAGTCTTTTCCTGAGGGCGGAGCTGAGGGACGAGGCCTGGGCCCTGCTACTGCTGGTGCGGGCCGATGAGATGCCCGTACTCAGCCCCAGCATCAGCCCTCCGGGCGAGGAGGGCAGCCTGCGCCTGGAGGTGCGACCCTTGCGGGTCGGGACGCGCAACTTTTGCGTGATTACGTTCTTGCGGGTTGCCGACAGCGACAGCGAGACCGATGCCCCCGTCGTGCCACGGGCCGGATCCGGGGCGCGGCAGATCGATTCCTCCTTTGCCAGCCAGATCCTGCGCCTGGAGGAGCAGTTGCTCGCCAGCCAGGATTCCCTGCGCCGTTCCATGGTTGATCTGGAGGAGGCCAACGAAGAGCTCGAAGCCTCTTCAGAAGAGCTGCAGGCCTCTTCGGAAGAATTGCAATCTTCGAATGAGGAACTCGAGGCTTCCAACGAAGAGTTGCAGGCCACCAATGAGGAACTGGGAACCCTGAATCAGCAGCTGCGCTCCCGTAGCGAAGAACTGCAGCTACTCAATAACGATCTTGAAAATATTCAGAGCTCCTTGAGCCAGGGCATGGTCATAGTTGATCTGGAGATGCGCATCACCCGCTTCACTCCCCTGGCGGTGCGGGTGTTTGCCCTGGTGGATACCGACATCGGCCAGCCCCTGCTTTCGGTGCCCACCACCCTCAAGCTGACGGGCCTGCGGCAGGCGATTTTGGAGGTGCTTGCTGGTGTGCCAAGGCGGAACATTGAAGCCAGCAGTGAAGAAGTCGCCTATCTCCTGCAGGTGATGCCCAACTTCGACCGAGATAGGCGGCCCATGGGGGCCATCGTCACCCTGACGGACGTGGGCGAGCTGGTGGCCCTGCGGCGCACCGCTGAAGCGGCCCTCGCGGATTTCACCCGCCTCACCGACTCCCTGGAGCAGGCGGTGTGGAAACGCAACGGCAACCTCGATCGCTTGCTCTATGTAAGTGCCCCCATCCGGACGCTTACTGGTTGGACCCCCGCTGAACTCTGCCGCCAGCCCTCCCTGCTGGAGGAGTCGATTGAGCCGGCCGATCGCCCTCGGGTGGCCGCCAGCCGCAACAAGGACAGCACCGGCTGGACGGTGGCCTATCGGCTTGGCACCCGTGATGGTCGCCGCATCCAGGTGGTCGAGACGGCCACCGTTATCAAGGACGAACACGACCATTGCGTCGTAGGCACGTTGACCGATGTCACGGAGACCACTGCCGTTGCCGAGCACGCGGCCGATCTCTCCACCATTTTTGCTTCGGTATTTCACTCCCAGTGTTTTGACGTGGTTGTCCTGGACGATTCCCTCAAGGTGGTGATGGCGAATGAACGGCTCTGCGCCCGCCTTGTCCAAGACATAGGTTCCCTCGTCGGCTTGCCTTTTCAGTTGTTTCTGACCCCCTCAGACGGCGCCGCTTTGCTGGAGCTGGCCCGCAGGCCGGCGACAGGGGTGGAGCGGACCGAAAGCCGTGATCTGCAGCTCCTGATTCCCCACGGCCAACCGCTGGCGATGCGGGCTGAAATCGCTGGCCTCTCCAGACCCTTGGGCGCGGCTGTGATGCGTCTGATTCTGGTGGAGCAGCCGCCAGCTGTTCTCAGATGAGTTCCGGGTGGGCCGGATCTCCCTTGAAGGGTCCAATCAGCTCAGGGGTGATCCAGCCTCCATAGAAGCCACCGTCCTGGGCCCGCACCGGTTGTCCGTCGACCCAGCATCCAGTCATGGCGGCCGGGTAAAGGCTGAACCAGCTGGCCAGCGGCGCGAAGGCGGGTGTGGGCTTTGGATACTGCCAGACGGCCCGCCGCAGCCGCAGGCCATCCGGCAGCAGCACATCGAAATAGCGGGCCACCCCTTTCCATTCGCAATAGCTGCTGCCCGGGGCCGGCACCAGCAGACTGGGATCGAAGGCCTGGGGCGGCAAGTAGAAGCTGGGTGGATGGAAGGTTTCCAGCACCCGCAGGCTGTGGTGGCTTTCGGCCAGGAGGCGCCCCCTGGCCTCCACCCGCACCAGCCTGGCATCC
>CAMDWF010000226.1 GCA_945878795.1 Synechococcus sp. UW140 | reverse complement strand
ATGCGTTGGGCCAGCTCCCGCGCCGAGGTGATCCGCACCGCTGGGATCAATTCACCGGGCCCAGCCCGTTCCCGCAGCACCGGCAAGTCCGCTGCCGTCAGCAGGGTGGCGATGGTGTCATCCGCCGGCACCAGCGCCACCAGCACCCGGTCGGCCCCGGGGCCGGCCCCGAAACGGCGGCCAATCGGATCGAGGTCCTCCGGCAGGATCAGGCCCGCCAACAGCAGATCGGCCAGCCAGGTGAGGCTCTGGGTCCAGAGCAAGGGCACGTTTTCGTTGGGCACCCGGCCCTGACTGCCAGGGTTGCGCCGCTCGGCGGGGATGGCGGCTGCCGGCACCAGGTACAACTCGGGCAGCAGGTCCACACCGTTCACCGCCACGCTCAGCTCGCTGAGCCGCTGCCGCCATTGGCGCGCTTCGTCCCAACGCTCTTCGCAGCAGGCGGTGATCAGCTCATAGGCAAGAAACAACGGCCATTCGCATTCGACGTGCTCGAACTGGGCCAGCTCCTCCCGCTCGTAATGGAGGCGGGTCACGTCCTCGATCAGGGTCTGGTGCCCATCGCGGCGGAAGCGTTTGTAGCCGTAGGCCCCGCCCAGCTCCCGCCGGATCTTCTCCCGGGTCCGCCGCACCAGCTCTGGATCTTCCACGGCCCAGGCCGGGTAGCCGATGATCGAAAGGCAGGCGCTGTCTACCTCCTTGCTGGCCGACTCCCTGGGCAGCAGGCCGCTGAGGGCCCGCCGCAGCCGCACGATGGCGTCCTGGGGAATGATCAGGCAGCAGCTGCCATCGCCATGGGGGCCATAGAGATCAAGGTTTTCCAGGGCTTCCAGGGCCGCCTTGACCATGCCGATCGAGCTGGCGTTGCGCTCCGGCATTCCATGGTTGCCCTTGTCGCCCCGTTCCCAGATGCCGTAGTCGGCGACCCGATAGGCCCGGGCCACGTAATAAACCAGGTTCTGGATGAAATCCCGCTCGTGGTGGTTGCGCACCACCACCAAGCCCGATCTGGTTAGCTGGGCCAGCTGCAGCAGAAAGACCGCCGTGGCATCCAGCTGCAGATGGCCCCAGCCGTCATCGGCGACGACGGCTTCGCCGCTGCTGGAATCGAATTTGGCGTGCAGGGCATCGAGCGGATCGAGACTGGTTTTGAACCGTTCGACCTTGCTGCCCTGGCGCATCATGGCGTTGAGCAGCCCGCGCATCAGCTGCAGCACCCGCTGCTCCAGTTCGTAGGCCCGGCGGGCCGAACCTTGCTGGCGGCGGTAGGCCAGGGCCAGCCCCCAGACGCATTGGATCGAATAGACGCAGTCCCGCACCCAGGCATCGGCGTAATTGCCGTGAACCGTGTTGGCGGTGCTGGCAGGCAACAGGCCGCTCACCGGGTGTTGCCGCTCGATCACGACGGCCTCAATCTGGGCGTCCAGCTCGTGGAGCATCTCTGCGGCACTCCGCGGTGGGACCGAAGCGGGCCTGGTGGGGGAGGGGGTGGAACCGCTGCGTGTCATCAAATCTGACCGTTCTTCCTGATCGCGGCCATAGATTCTCCACTGCCGGTGCCTCCCCCATGGCAGCAACGATCACTTCCCCGCGCCGCAGCCGTGTTCTGGGGGTTCCCGTCAACATCGAGCCCGATTGCCTGGAGGCTGCCCTTGGCCTGCATCGGCGCGGGGGCGGCCAGGTGGTCACCCTCAACGCCGAGATGACCATGGCGGCGCGGGCCGATCGGGCCCTGGGCTCCGTCATGGAGCAGGCCGACCTGGTGATTCCCGATGGGGCCGGTGTGGTGTGGGCCCTGGGGCGCCAGGGCTACCGGGTGCGCCGCTGCCCTGGCATCGAGCTGGCCCGGGCCCTGCTTGATCGGGCCCCGGCGGCGGGCTGGCGGGTTGCCCTGGTGGGCGCCAGCCCGGCGGTGATGACGAGCCTCAAGGCCCGGCTGGAGCAGGAGATTCCCGGGCTGCAGATCGTCCTCAGTAGCCATGGTTATCTCTCGCCCGACCAGTGGACGGCCCTGGAACAGCAGTTGCAGCTGAGCCGTCCTGACCTGATTCTGGTGGCCCTGGGAGTTCCGCGCCAGGAAGTCTGGATCCAGGAGCGGCCCATGCCCCGCACGGGGTTGTGGATGGGGGTCGGCGGTAGTTTTGATGTTTGGGCTGGTGCCAAAAAAAGGGCCCCGCAATGGATGGGGGCCCTGCAGATCGAATGGTTGTATCGACTGGTTCAGGAGCCTGCTCGCTGGCGGCGCATGCTGTCTTTGCCTCGGTTTGCCTGGGCAGTATTAAATGATAAAAACTGAGGATTTCAACGAAAACCGACCGAGGCCTGCCAAACAAAGGCCAGCAGCAGGAAGAACAACGGAATGATCGGCAGGATGTCGACCAGGGGGCCGAAGGCTTGGTAGGCCTCGGGCAGTTGACCCAGAAAATGGAGGGAGGCCAGCAGGGGGAAAGCCATGGGTCCTGGGGCCGGTTTGGCCCTTCTCACGATGGCTGGAACTTACCACGTGTGGGCGGCCGGAGAGGCCGGATCCCAGGGAGCGAAATCCTCTGCAAAACAACCTTCGCCGATGGCCTGGGCCATGGCGTCGCTGAAGCGCAACAGGGTGGTCAGGTTGTGCAGGCTCAGTAGCGTGCGGCCCAGCATTTCCTCACTGCGCAGCAGATGGTGGAGATAGGCGCGGCTGTGTTGGCGGCACGCCAGACAGCGGCAGCGGTTATCCAGGGGGGTGTGGTCTTCGCGGAAGCGGGCGTTGCGCAGGTTCCAGCGTTCGCCGCCCACCATGGCACTGCCATGGCGGCCCAGCCGGGTCGGCAGCACACAGTCGAACAGGTCGAAGCCCTGGGCCACGGCAATCGCCAGCTCCCGCAGGCTGCCGATGCCCATCAGGTAGTGGGGCTTGGCCTCCGGCAGCACGGGCCCGAGCAGGCGCACGATGCGGTGCATTTCCGCCACCGGTTCGCCGACGCTGACTCCACCGACGGCGATGCCGGGCAGATCCAGGGCCGCCACCCGCTGGGCTGAATCGAGGCGCAGGGCGGGGAAGCAGCCCCCCTGCACAATGCCGAACAGGGCCTGCCCGGCGCCGTAGTGCTCGGCCACGCAGCGCTCCAACCAGAGGTGAGTGCGGCGGCAGGCTTCAGCCACCTCACCCTCGCTGGCCGGATAGGGAGGACATTGGTCAAAGGCCATGGCCACATCGGCCCCCAGGGCCATCTGAATCCGCATCGACGATTCCGGTGTCAAGGTGTGACGGGATCCGTCCCGAGGGGATTGAAAAATCACCCCCCCATCGTCGATGCGATTGATGGCTGCCAGGCTGAAGACCTGGAAGCCGCCCGAGTCGGTAAGCATTGGCCCCGACCAGCCCATGAAGCGATGCAGCCCTCCCGCTGCCGCCACCAGCGCTTCGCCCGGTTGCAGATGCAGATGAAAGGTGTTGGCCAGCACCATTTGGGCACCGGTTTCGGCTAGTTGGGGCGTGCTGATGCCCTTGACGGTGGCGGCGGTGCCCACCGGCATGAAGCGCGGCGTGTTGACGACGCCATGGGGGGTGTGGAAATGCCCGCAGCGGGCCCGGGTCTGGCCGCAACGGGCCGACACCGTGAAGGAGAAGGGTGGGGGCGGGGAGATCAAGGGGGCAGCGCTGGGAGCGCGGCGGCCGGATGGTCGAGGCTAGGGGGAGGCCGGCGCCTGCAAGGCTGCCCCAATTGCGGCAGGGTGGGCCCCCTTGGCGCAGCACCCTCGCTTGGCCCGTCCCTTTCGTTTCGGACCCCGTTTTGGCTCCCATCATGGGCGCCATTCTGGGGTTGGTTCCGGGCCCCGCTCGCCGGGGTGGCTGCGGGATCTGGCCGGGGCCTGGATCTTCTATTCGGTGCTGCCCGGTTGGTCCCGTATCGCTCCCCGTTTTGAGCGCATCGCCCGGTTTGCCCCCTGGGTGGCCGTTGTACTCGGCCTCCTGCAGGCCGGGCTTTGGGCCCTGTTGGAGGGGCGGGTGCCGCTGCTAACCCAGGTGGCCCTGGTGCTGGCCCTGGGCCTGCTGCTCAGTGGCGGTCTCCACATGGATGGGGCCATGGACACGGCCGATGGACTGGCTGCTGGCGATCGCTTGCTTGAGGCCATGCGGGATAGTCGAATTGGTGCCAGCGGCGCCCAGGCCCTTGTCCTGGTACTGCTTTTCAAGGCTGCAGCCCTGGCCAGCCTGGGTGCCATCGTGCCGTTCGTGCTGCCCTGGGCGGCCTTCTGGAGCCGGGTTGCCCCCCTGGTGGCGATGGACCGCTTCCCCTCCCTGCGGCCCAGTGGCGGCGGTGCCTTGCATCG
>CAMDWF010000225.1 GCA_945878795.1 Synechococcus sp. UW140 | reverse complement strand
TAAGCCGCTATCTCCACGACCTGGGTGTCTTCCTCCATTTCCAGGACGATCCCCTCCTAGCTCGGCTTGTAATCCTCAAGAACGACTGGGCCACGGAGGCTGTCTTCAATGTGCTCGATGACGAGCCCACCAAAGCCCGTTCTGGCTACTTCACCAGAGCCGATTGCCAGCGAATCTGGGCGCAGTCCACCTATGGAGATCTGCATCCCGAACTCCTGGCCCTGATGGAAAAATTCGAGCTCTGCTACAAGCTCGCCGATCAACCAACCGAAACCTGGCTGGCGCCCCAGCTGCTCTCCCCCTCCACCCCCGAGGCAGTTCAGGATTGGCCCCAGCCGGATGATCTTGTGTTGACCTACCAATACGACTTCCTGCCCAAAGGTTTGATCAGCCGGCTGATTTGTCGCATGAATCGTTTCGTGCGCCAGCCGCAACTCTCCTGGCGCAGTGGGGCCTTCTTTGAGCACGGGCAGAGTGAATTGCTCGCCCGGCTCGCCTCACCGATGGGCCAGGAGATTGAACTGCGCGCCCGCGGCCCGGAGCGCAAAGCCCTTTTGAGCGTAATCTCCAGCGACCTTGATGCCCTCAATGCAACATTCGAAGGCCTGAGGGATAAGGTGCGCAAACTTGTGCCATGTATCTGTAGTCGCTGCCGCCAATACACTAATGCGGATCGCTATGAAGAACCCCTGCTTTTGAAGTACAGGCAGGATGGTCAGCGCACTATTCAATGTCGAAAGAGCTATGAGCATGTCAGCGTTCTGGAATTGCTGGATGGTCTCAAGTTAGAGGCCCTGCCGGCTTGGGCCAATCCCGCCCCAAAGGGGTCCCCTGGCAGCGAAGATCGCCCTGCAGCGGCAGCTGCGGGTTCTGGATTCGCGGCCCCCAGAACAATCAAGATCTTCCTCGCCTCCTCTTCAGAACTCAGGGAAGATCGCGATGCCATCGAACTTCATTTCCTTCGCAAGAATAGGGACTTTCGCCGCCAAGGATTCGAGGTGGAAGTGCTTCGCTGGGAAACCTTTCTCGATGCCATCAGCGAAACTCGCCTGCAGGAAGAATACAATAAAGAAGTCAGATGCTGCGATATTTTTCTTAGTCTTTTCAAGACTAAGGTAGGGAAATATACAGAGGAAGAGTTTGATTCTGCCCATGCTACGTTCCTGGACATGAAAAAGCCGTTGATCTATACATACTTTAAGGATGCACAGATAAATACAGGCAATATTACCGCAGAAATCAACACTCTCTTGGCCTTCAAGCAAAAACTTTCCGCCCTCGGTCACTACCATACTAAATACACAAGTATCGAAGATCTTCTGCTCAAGTTCCGAGAACAGCTCGACCAATTGATTCAGAAGGATAAGGTTTAAACCACACTCGTGGCAGGCCAGATACAAGTTCGCCGCCAGCAACGATGACGACATCTCCTGGTCCTACCAGGCAGACGCCTCCCACCCCCCTTCACTTACTACGCTACCTGTAGCGTGCCAATCCGTTCCTTCCCAGGAGACACTCGCATGGCAATGGGCCAAGGTGGATGCCGTCGGCACAGATAGCAGTTCATACACCCGTAGATCCCCAAGCCGGCCCTTGTGCCACCTTCGCTGCCCTACCCCAACTGCCACCATCCCCTAACCCTGGACGATCTCTTGAGCCAGGGCTAGTGGTAAATGGGTCGCGTCGGATTCGAACCGACGACCGATCGGTTAAGAGCCGACTGCTCTACCGCTGAGCTAGCGACCCACACAAAATCTTACAACCCGCCCCCCGGGCTCAGTGCCCGCCATCCTGGGGAGCCGGCAGCAGCGACTCCGCTGCGGCGGGGGGCTGACCCCTTTCGGCCAGCAGGGTCGCCACCATCAGCGCCAGGGTCTGGCGGTTGCCACCGGCCTGCCGCCAGATGGCAAGCCACTGCTGCAGCAAACCAGCCGGCGGATTGGGGTCGCCGGCATCCGTCCCAGTTGGGTTTTCGGATCCCGCCAGCCGCTCCAGGAAGGCGCTGGCATCATCGAGGCAGTCACCGGCGCCGAAGCCATCGAGGCGGGGATCGAGGGCCGCCAGAAGTGTTTCAAGCTCGGGGCTGCTCAAGCTGGGCAGGGGGTCTGGACTCATGCCGGCCGCGGTTGGGCTGGCACCAGCCCCAGAACGTTTGCTTACCAGCATGGCCCCGCACCCCTCAGCGGCGCCGGGAAGGGGCACCGGCCAGGTGGTGCACGGCATGGATCACCACCCCCCACAGCTCCGCACCGTCGACCCCCTCCGCCTGGAGTGGAATCGGCAGCGTGGCGCTGTCGCTGGCCAGCAGCCACAGCCCGCCCTGGCGCCGGGCCAGGCGCCGCACCACAAAAATGCCTTCGTACACCGCCACAACCACCCGCCCGGGACAGGGGCTGACACTGCGGTCGATCACCAGCAGATCGCCCTCCAAGATGCCGTCGCCGCCCATGGCATCCCCGGCCACCCGCATGAAAAAAGTGGAAAGCGGCGAGGGGATCAGCTCGATGTTGAGATCAATGCGGGCTTCGACGTAGTCATCGGCCGGACTGGGAAAGCCGGCGGCCACCGGCCCCGCCACCAGCGTCCCCAGCAGGGCCGGCGGCGGATCCCGCAGGCAAACCGGCACCCCCAGGGGCCAATCCGGCGCCAGCTCGGACCAAGCAACAGCCGCCTCAGACAAAGGCACAGCCATGGCGGACAGCAACCACAGAGAGGCCCAGCTTAGTACACATGTACCAAATCAGGGGGTCGGCAAAGGGCCCAGCCGCCAGCCCCCGCGTCCATCCAGCTCCAGCAGGCGATCGTGATATCGCCGCAGGCTGGGACGGTGGCGCACGCTGATCAGGCCCATGTCCCGGCGCAACAACTGGCCATACAACAGTTGCTCGGCGGCCCCATCGAGGGCGCTGGTGGCCTCATCGAGCAACACAAAGCGGGGCGAACAAAGCAAGCTGCCCATGGGAAAGCCGAATCGCCTCGGCAGAGGCCGCTCTCCCCTGCGGGCAGTCCCCTGGCGGGGCAGCCAGGGCGGGCCCCATCAGGGCGGGCCCCAGGGCCAGGGACTCCACCTCGCTCTGGAAACTCTCAAGGCGCTGGATCGAGGCCGAAAAGGCGGCCAGGCGATCAATGTTGTTGACCAGAAAACTCACCGAAGCGAGCACCTGGGCAAAGGCGATACCGGCCTGGCCAAAGACTCCGAAATCAACCTGGCGGGCGAAATAGAGGGGGCGATCACCAGCCAGGGCATAAAATCAGAAAAATCGTTATAAGAAGTCTGGATCACACCGATCAGGGCCTCCCAGCTGATCAAGCGCTGGGCGTTGCTGATGGCGCGACCCAGGCGCTGCCGTGCCTGCTCCCCTTCACGGGCTTCACCGCGGTAAAAGGCAATCGCCTCGGCGATATCGCGCAGCCGCACGAGGCCATAGCGAAAGTCTGCTTCCAGGCGCAGCTGCTCGCCGTTGAGGGCCACCAGCCTGCCACTGGCCAGTAACACCAAAGCGGTGCCGAAGACGGCATAAACAATTAGCAATAAAGCCAGGCGGCTATCAATCGTCCAGAGCACCACAATAAGGCTGAAGAAGCTCAACACCGCCTCGAGAATTCCCAAAGCAACGCTGAGGCTCGTGCCGGTGAAACTGGCCGTATCCTGGGAAAAGCGCTGGTCGGGATTGTCAATTTCGCTCGCCTTGGCTGCCAGCGATGTAGCGGTCTGCTCAGGCCGACCATCGGGGCCAGCAGTGCGATCAGCATTAAAACCAGAAGCGAGACCAGCAGTGAGGCCCGAATCAAGACCGGTATTCAGGCTGTAGTAGGCCCGCTGGCGTAGATAAAGGGCCAGCAATCGTTGGCTCAGCCATTGCCGCCAGAGCACACCAACCCGCGGAATCAGATAAAATTGGCTGGCCCGGATTGGCAGGGCCATCATCAGGGCCAGCCCATATATGACCACAATCCGCCAGAAGATCTCGCTCTGGTGATTAACCAGGGCATTATCGATGTGACGGGCGATAAAACTGATCGCCACATTGATGCCGTTAATCACCAAAATCAACAGCACAATCAAGCCCAACAGCAGCCAGGGCTGCCAGCGTCCCTGGCGCAGCTGGCCCCGATGGCTCCATAAGGCCAGCGCCCCAGCCGCAGCTAAAGCCAGCAGGGTCCAACCGATCGGTCCCTGCCAGAGGGCCATTGGTGCCGGCGGGGGCCGGAATAGCATAAGTCTCAAAGCGCTCCCCATTGGCCAGGTTGCCCACCAAGATCTTCTCATAAGGCAGCATCCCGACTAGGTTCATGAGCTCGATGTCTATAGCAAGGCTACC
>CAMDWF010000224.1 GCA_945878795.1 Synechococcus sp. UW140 | reverse complement strand
TGGTTTTCACTTCGCCGCGCGCCAAAGGAAGCAGTGATGGATTCAGGGAATTACTGGAAACTAGCTATCAAAAACGTAGCCTTGTCCATGTAAGCGCCGGCAGTGGAGTTCCCCTGTTGCGCGACCACATCTGGTTGGTTGTGCGGGGCATGGTGAAGCTCACGGCCCTGACCATCCACGGCGATGAAATGGTGCTTGGCCTGGCGGGTGCCAACGAGCCCTTTGGCGATCCCCTGGCCGGAGTTGAGGCCTATAGCGCCTTGGCCCTGGCGGATAGCGACCTCCTCTGTTTGCCCGTGCGGGAGATCCATGGGGATCCCGCCTTGGCGGTGGCAATGCTGCAAGCCGTCAGTCAGCGTTATCGCCAGAGCCAGTCCCTGCTCGGTCTGATGGGACTGAGGCGGGTCGAAGAAAGGCTGAGGGGCTTCCTTGAACTGCTGGCTTCCGAATACGGCCAACCCTGTGCCGAAGGTCTGCGACTCAATGTGCGCCTCACCCATCAAGAACTGGCCAGTGCCCTCGGCACCACCCGCGTCACCGTGACCCGTGTCCTCGGTGTTCTACGGGAAGAAGGTTGGCTGCAACTGGATGGCCAACGCCGGCTTGTCTTGAGCCACCTGCCTCGTACCTGACCTCCGTGCCCTCCAGCGCCTCTATCCCTCTAGAGCACAATGGCGGCATGGCCGCTTCCCTGCTGGTCGTCGAGGACGACGACACGATTCGCGAAACGATTCGCGAAGCCCTGATCCTGGAGGGATACGAGGTGACCGCCAGCGGCAATGGCCGCGAAGCCCTCTCCCTGGTGCAGGATGCTGCCGAGCGGGCCCCCTTCTCCCTGGTGGTCCTGGATTTGATGCTGCCGGGTCTTGATGGCCTGGATCTTTGCCGTCAAATTCGTCAGAGCGAAAACAGCATCCCGATCCTGGTGGTCAGTGCCCGGGACAGTGAGCGCGACCGGGTCCTGGGACTCGAGGTGGGCGCCGATGACTATCTGGTCAAACCCTTTGGCATGCGCGAACTGGTGGCCCGCTGTCGCGCCCTGCTGCGGCGCAGCAACGGCGGCTTCAGTCAAGGACGGGTCCTGGAGCATGCCAATCTGCGCTTGTTCACGGAAGAATGCCGCGTGACGCGGGATGGCCAGGAGGTGAACCTCTCGCCCAAGGAGTACCGCTTGCTGGAGCTTTTTATGCAGAACCCACGACGGGTCTGGAGTCGCGACAAGCTTTTAGAGCAGATATGGGGGTTCGATTATTTTGGTGATAGCAAAACTGTCGACGTTCATATTCGTTGGCTGCGGGAAAAACTCGAAACCAATCCCTCCACCCCAGAACACCTGTTGACCGTGCGTGGCTTTGGTTATCGCTTCGGCTAGGTGGTGCTTGCCCTGCTGTTGCCCTTGGCCCTTGCCCTGGGATTGCTGCTCGGCTGGAGCCTGGCCCAATCCCGCCATCGACCAGCTGGCCGTCTCGAAAGGGGCAGTCGCCAATGGCTGCGCTGGCTGGAGGCCGCCCCAAGTGGCTGGTTGATTGTGGCTGCCGATGATGGGGTTCGTTTACTCAATCCCAGGGCAGAACGGCTGCTGCAGCTAGGTGCCGCCATGCCCAGTCCGGTTTTTCTGGAGCAGATCTGTGCCGATGCCCAATTGCGCGAAGTCATCCACGCCGCCCGCCGCCATCAGCGTCCCCAGCGACTCGCATGGGAGCTGGGGGGTGAAGAGCTGGAGGCCATCGCCCTGCCGGGCGATGGGGGCTGGGTGGGGGTGCAGCTGCAGAGTCGCCGCTCGATTGAAGCCCAACTCGACCAACAGGAGCGCTGGGTCAGTGATGTGGCCCATGAACTGCGTACCCCCCTGACGGCCCTGCTGCTGGTGGGCGACAGCCTTTCGGCCCAGGTGACCAGTGGCAATGCGGTGCTGGTGGAGCGTCTGCAGCGGGAGCTGCGGCGGCTGCAAGCCCTTGTGGTCGATCTGCTTGAGTTGTCCCGGATGCAGAACAGCCTGCCGGGTCAGGGCATGGCCCTGCAACCGGTGGATCTGGGGCCCTTGGTGGAGCGGGTCTGGGCGGGTCTGCGCCCCCTGGCCGAAGCAAGGTCCATCGCCCTGTCCCTGCACCAGCCGCTGCTGGATGCACCAGCTGCCGTCGTCGTCGGCGATGAATCCCGCCTGCACCGGGCCCTGCTCAACCTGTTGGACAATGCCCTTCGCTACAGCCCCGATGGCGGCAAGGTCGAAGTCCGCCTGACCCGAGGCCGCCATTGGTGTCGGTTAGAGGTTCAGGATCAGGGCCCGGGGTTCAGTGAGGCCGATTTGGAGCACATGTTCGAGCGTTTCTACCGGGGCGATCCCTCCCGCATGCGCAGTCGGCGCACCGGCAGTGGCCTGGGCCTTTCCATCGTTCAGCAGATCGCCCTGACCCATGGCGGGCGGGTCCAGGCCGACAACCATCCCCAGGGAGGGGCCTTGATCGAACTGCTCCTGCCCCTTGCTCGCTGAAGCCAACCCCCAGGACCCATGGATGACACCCTGGGCCAGGCCTTGCAGCGGTTGGTCAGCGGCCTGGCTTTTCAGCAGGGATGGGGCCCTTGAGCAACCAGAGGTTGGGGCCATCGATCCAAACCAGCAGGTACTGATCGGCGGCCTTCAGCCACTGTTGCTGGCCCGGATCCAGGCCTAGGGCCCGGGCCGCCGCCAAGGGCAGACGGCGTGCTTCCACACCCTGGTTGAGGGCGCTGTCGGTGCCGGCCAAGAACGGTGCCGGCGCAGCCTGGTCCCAGAGCCGCAGGTAGGGCGCGGCTTCGCTGGCCTTGGCAGGCTCGCTGCCAGGGCCCGAAGCACCGGGGGTTGGCGGCGGCGCCACGCTGCGGGCGTGCAGGTCGCGCCAGCGTTGCAGGGCTTCTGCAGGCGGCGAAGGGGAAAGCCGCACGGGGCTTGGGGCCAGGGCGCCAGCCCCATCTGCCGTGGCGCCGGAGGCTGGGGCTCCCTTTGGATCCGTGCTGTCGCCTTGGCCCCCTGGTTGCCTGGCCGTTGGCCCAGCCATGGGATGGGCTTTGGCGCCGGCCTTCCTGGCCAGGGATGGGGCTGTGCCGCCCCCATGGGCCCCTGGGGAGGAGGCTTTGGAGGGCTTGAGCAGCAGGGTTCGCTGGATTTTGCTGCTCTTTGCTTCGGAGTGGGGTGCGCCTGCCTTTGCCGTGGCGGCGGCAGGGGCTTTGGCTGTGGCAGCGTCCTTGTTGGGCAGGGGGCCCAGCAAGTCGGGCGGTGGTGGGGGAAGGGTCGTGGCCGGTGGCAACGGAATGGTTGTGGCCGCCACCTCCTGGGGCATGCGGCGACTGAAGCGCAATAGTTCCGGGGTGTTGTCCTCGGCAGTGAGGACCTGGGCCGGGGCGGGATTGCGGCGCCAGGGGTTGGGGGCCAAAAACAGGCCATGGCCAACCAGGGCGGCCGCCAGGGCCAGCCCCAGGGGAGCGGCGGCTGGCAAGGCTGCGCGCAGGGATTGCAACGATGGCATGGCTGGCTGGGGGCGGGTCATGGCAATTGCAGTTCCAGGTCCAGACCGTTGTTTTCCAGCCGGGATACCAGTTGTTGCACGACGCCCCAGGGGACGCCGGCGTCGGGAATCAGTCGCAGCACAGGGATGGTTGGCTGGGATCCTCTGGCCTTGGCCCGCGTCAGCAGGGAGCCCAGATCCTGGGGGCGAATCGGTTGATTCCAGACCCGCAGTTGCCCCTGGGCATCGAGATGGAGAGCGATTACTCCCTCCAGCGCCGCCCGTTGGGCCAACCGCTGGGGAATCACCAGTAGGGCCAGGCAAGTGGCACAGAGGCCGATGCAGACCAATCCCATGGCGACGGAATCGAGCCAAAGGGTCGGTCTCATCAGGAAGGCCCCCCCTCAGGCAGATCCAGCAAGACCGGATGGGGGGAGAGACTGCGCAACCATTGCAGGGACCGCTTCACTTCGCCCATCGATAGGGAAGCGGAAGGCAGAAAGTGCTGCAACCCCTGGTCAGGGTCGAGGCGCAGGCGATTGGCGAGGTCCAAGCGACTGATGGGAGCTCCATCGACAAACCAACGGTCGCCGGGAGCCTCAACGATCCAGTGGGGACTGCCGAGGGGCTCGGCGGTGAGGGGGGGCTGGGATTTCGGCACAGTCCTGGTGACCACAAGGGGCAACGACGCCACGGCACCGCAGACAAGCAGGGTGACAGCCACCAATGAGGGCAAGGCGTAGATCATGCCTTCGTTGGCTGGGCCCGCAGGCGCAGGCGACGGCGCAACCCATCGACTTGCCAATGCCGAATGCCCTGGTTGGCGAACAGGCTGCTGGTGGC
>CAMDWF010000223.1 GCA_945878795.1 Synechococcus sp. UW140 | reverse complement strand
ACGGAGCTGAGAACCCAGCAGAAAGTGGCGCAGAATCGGTTGCTTCCAGGGCTTGAAGCCAAAGGCGTCCACCGCAGCGGGCAGCTCCTGCTGGCGCCTTCGCTGCAGTCCGATCGCACGGATGAGGGTTTCGGGCCCACAGGGCTGACAACTGTGGGGATCGATGTAGCGCGGATAGTAGATGAGGGCCGCGTACACGAGCTGGTCGATCGTGGGACGGTGAGGTTGGCGCCGAGGCGGTGGTGGCAGCGCATCGTGGGTGAACCCCCAGCCGGCGTAAAAAGGCATGCCGAAGCAGTGCACGGGGCGCCCCCAGAGCAGGGCCTCAAAGCCCAACTGGGAGCAGACCACATACACGGCCTCCGCCCGCTCCAGCAGGGCGGTGGGATGGCCCCCGTCCGCACAGATCCGCACCCGCGGATGGGTTAACGCGGCCTCGGCCAGATAGCCGCGCTTACGACCCGCCACCACATCGGGATGGGTCTTTAACACAACGCAACAATTTGGATGGTTGTGCAGGGCAGCCTGGAGCATGCGCTGAAAACTCGCCCCCTCGGCCATGCCGTAGCGAAGCGAGAGATCGCCCATGGTCTGGTCCACCACCAGCACAAAGGGTTCGCTGGGGGGGAGGGTCTCGCGGGCGCCGTTGTACTTGCTCACCCGCTCCGCCTGCCAGAGGTGCCGCAGTGCCTCGGCCCGCTGGCCCTCCTCGGCGGTTAGGGATTGGCTGATAAAGGCTTCAAGGCGACTTGGGGCGTGGGCGTCGTAGTAGACACCCAGATCGTCGATCACCAGAGACCAGGGCGGCCCGTCGGGGCCCAAGCCGAGGGACCTCAAGAAACCATCCTCACAGCGCCACACCGGCAGGCCCCGCTCCCGGGCGATCACCGCCGCCGTCTTGCCGGAGGGCTTGCGGCCCCAGGCCAGCAGGGCGGTGAGGGGCGCGCGGCGGCATGCCGAGGCTCCCACCACCAAGCAGGCAGGCGCCAGCAGGGGCCCGAGGGTGGGGATCCGGGCCAGGGCCCAGGACGGGATGCCCAACACCTCAGCGGTGGACGGGCGAACGTTCACAACCGGAGTCAAGCGGAATCGGCCATAGTCGAGCACAGCCACCGCGTTGCAGGGCCATGGCCGAGCCGCCCGCACTGCTGCGCCGCCGCGAGCTGAGCCTGCCGATCCCCGCTCCGGGGGCCTCCCGGGAGCGCCTGCTGGCCTATCTGGCCCTGGTGGACCGGCCTTTGACGGCCCTGCTGGCCAGAGAGCGGCTCAAGGCCGTCGCTCCCGGGGAGTTCGCCTATCGATCTAACCCCCATCAGGTGTTGCAGTGGCAGGTGGTGCCCACCCTCACCCTGCGGGGCGAGTGGGAGGGCGACCAGTTGGAGGTGCGCAGCACCAGTTGCCGGTTGGTGGGGCTCGGTTTCGGGATGGACTCGATTGGCTTCACCCTGGAAGCTGTGCTGGCAGCAGAGGAGAGGGGCCTGGGCGGCTGGGCGGAAGTGGGGCTCCACTCCCGGCTGGTCGGCAACCCCATCGGCCGAAAGGTGGGGACCCTGGCCCTGGAGGCGGTGCTGGATCGGATTGAGCGGCGGGTGGGGCGGGGCCTGCGCAACGACCTTAGGGGCTGGCTTGGGGAGAGGGAAGACACCACGAAAGCAAGGGGCTAAATTCTGAAGTGTTGTTCAAGGTTGGCGTTTGGATCCGTCGGCCAACTCCGCTGATGCAACCGGGGTGGGTAGCGGACGCCAGGCCCGCGACGCTGATGGTTTGCGGCGCCTGAGCGGCTGGCAGGTGCAATGGCGGGTGGTGGATGCGCTGGTGTATCGCGAATTACGCACCCGCGTCAGCGACGTGAAGGGTGGCTTTCTGGGCGTCCTGGTACAACCGCTCGGATTGATCGCCATCTGGGTGATCTTTCTGGGGGCGATCAACGCCAATCGGGGCGGCAGCATGAACATTGTGCTTTTCCTTGGGTCCGGGACTGTTCTATTTACGATTTTTAGTCAGATCGCCAACAGAAGCATCACCGCCATGGAGGCCAATGAAGCTCTGTTGTTCTACAAACCCGTCAAGCCGATTGACACGGTGATCGCCCGGACGATCAGCGAGACTGGGCTCTATACCTGCTGCCTACTCGTGATCTGCGTAGGCACCTGGATCGTGCTCGACCAGGTTTACATGAGTAACCTAGGCCTGTTTTTCTTCACCATCCTCCTCGCCGCTTGCATCGGCTTCTCGACAGGCCTGATCTTCATGACCATTTCCCACCTCGTGCCTGGCTTCAAGCAAA
This sequence comes from Synechococcus sp. UW140, assembly GCA_945878795.1. Classification (GTDB taxonomy): domain Bacteria; phylum Cyanobacteriota; class Cyanobacteriia; order PCC-6307; family Cyanobiaceae; genus Cyanobium. The sequence goes on along the minus strand of CAMDWF010000223.1, from coordinate 2,068 downwards.
CAGCCCTTTGGGTGCCACGCATCCTGTGGTTTCTCTCGGGTGTGCCATTCCAATACTGGATCTTCCCACCTGCAACGAGAATTTTTTTCGTTTGGAATCCAATGATGCACATCATCGAGTTAAACCGCAAATCAATGAGCGATGATTACTTCACGCCGGATGCGAACCTCGAGTACGCCGTGATCTGCGCAGTCGTCTTATTCACCGTATCGCTCTGGATCTACTACAACAATGAACGCAAGCTTCTGACCCTGTGATCGCCAGGAGTGACCCACCATGATTGAAGTCAGTAACCTAACCAAGAGCTTTTTCTATAAAGGCAAGAAGACAACAATTTTCAAGGATTTAAGCTTCAGAATCCACACCGGCGAGTCAATCGCCATCCTCGGCGCCAACGGCGCTGGCAAAAGCACCCTGCTGCGCATCCTCGGGGGAATCGATCTACCCGACAGTGGCACAATCAACACCGATAGCACCATTTCCTGGCCCGTGGGATTGGTGGGCGGGTTCCAAGGGAGCCTGACCGGCCGCGAAAACGTGACTTTTGTGAGCCGTATCTATAGTGAAAAAAGAAAGGTTTCAGAGAAAGTGCGTTATGTCGAAGAATTCGCCGAACTCGGTGTGTATTTTGATCGCCCGTTTAAAACGTATTCCAGTGGCATGCGCTCCAGGGTCACCTTTGGCCTCTCGATGGCCTTCGATTTTGATGTGTATCTGATTGACGAGGTGACCGCGGCCGGCGACCAACGCTTTCGCGAAAAAAGCAAGCGTCTGCTGATGGAGCGCAAAAGGGTTGCTGATTTCCTGATGGTGGATCACAACCTCTGGGGCCTGAAGCTGCATTGCGACCGAGCCTTTATCCTAGATGGTGGTAAAATAGAAGAATTCAGCGACCTCGATGAAGCCGTTGCCCTACACACCGAGCGACTGCTGGCCACACCCCCGCAGCGGGGGATCGAGGAGTAATTCTCGAGGGCAACCCAATGATTGATGTTGATAATTTTAATCCGCTGAATCGCTTTTTGCTGAAGAAAGATCAGCACGAACAGGTTGTTGGGGGTGAGGAAGGCCTCCTGACGGAGTCGAAGGTTGTCCCAATCAAACCGCCGCGGATCCGCTCTTCGCCCCTGCTTCGACTTTCTGTCACTCAACTGCTGCTCATACCGATCGCGTTATCAGGTATTTACTTCTATACCATTGCCCGCGATCGATTCGTGACCCGATCCGATTTTGTGATCCGTAAAGCGGAAGAAAGCGACAACAACATGGCTGGTTCTGGCTTAGCCTCTCTGCTGGGCAGGGGCAATCAGCTCTCACTGGAAGATGCTCGCTTCCTGAAAACCTACTTGCAGTCCCCGCAGGTGTTGGCGGATCTTGACCGCACCTACGATCTCGATCAGGCCTATGCCCAAAAAGGACTGGATCGCTTTGCCGGCATGAAGCCAGGATTATCTAAGGAGAAGAGACTGAACTATTTCAAAAAGCAAGTGGCGGTGAACCTTGATGAGATTTCGGGTGCGATTGTACTGCGCACGATTGGCCTCGATCCGAAGGCGTCACTCAATTTGAATCGCTTCATGTTGGCCAAGAGCGAACAATTTGTGAATCGCCTCAATCAAGACATCAGCCAGAAGCAGTTGAGCTTTGCCGAATCAGAGCTGGGCCGGGCGCGCAGCAATCTCAATCAAGCCAAGAATCGGTTACTGATCTATCAAGATTCCAACACGGTGATCGATCCCAAAGGCGAAGCCGAACTCGCCGGGCAAACGATCAGCAAACTCCAGGAAAAGTTGGTGGAATTGCGGGTAGAATTAGCCACCTTGAAGCTACAATTCAAGGATCCTACCGAGCCGGAAGTGGCGGTCGTTGCCGACCAAGTGCGGGAGCTGGAACAGCAGATTCAAAAGGAACGGCGCTCCTTGGTGTCCAGCAAGGGCCGCAATCTCAACCGCAAAGCTGCAGATGTGCTCAAATTAGAATCGGAGGTGAACTTTGCCACCGATTCCTATAAACTTGCTTTGACCTCCGTTGAGAAGGCTCGGATTGAGAGCAAACGACAACAAAAATT
>CAMDWF010000222.1 GCA_945878795.1 Synechococcus sp. UW140 | reverse complement strand
GAGCAGCGGCTTGAACCCTCCACCCCGCTGGAGCAGAAGCTTCATGGCCTCTGGGCGGAGGTGCTCGGCCATGGCTTGGCTGGTATGCCCATGCCGTGGCCGCCGAACTGCTGCGCCTCGGCGGATCCATCGGCCTACTGGCCGTGGTGGATACCGGCTCCACCGCCGATCTGCACCGCCGCGTGCGGGCACCGATGGTGGCCGGCCACCTGCTGCGCCGCCTGCCCCTGAGGCTGCGGGAGTTGGTCGACACGGGCCCCAGCCAGCTGGGTGGCTTCCTGCACCAGCGCGTCAGCGCGATGCGTTTCCATCTGGCCGGCATGGGGCGCCAGCAACCCATCAACGCTCCGGAGGATCTGGAGAGGCGGGCCGTGAATCCCACCCTGGTCAACCATTCCGACTACTACGTGAAGGTTCAGACCCTCTACCGACCACCCAGGCTGCCGGTGGCGGTGGATGTGATCTCCACCCGTTCCACCAGGCTGCAGAAGGAGTGGGTCTGGCGCTTCTATGCCCGCCGGGGTGTGCGCTGGCATCCCGTGCTGGATCACCATGATTTTTTTTCAATGCTGCGCTGATGCCACCGCTGGCTGATCTGCTCAGGCAAAGGCTGCGGGAGATCGAGGCTGGGATCGCACCGGGTCACCCCCGCTCCCCTGCGCACTGAACGTTGGCACGCAGCCTTCCCCATGGGCACGCGCATCTGCTGACATCCAGGCACAATCCCCACATCAAACGGCGTCTCTGGCGCGCCATGGCTTGTGGAGGAGTGATCGTCCGCCAGTTGTTCGAGGAGCATCACTACTTCCACCACTCATCCCTCGCAGGGCCATGGGTCGCTGCCATCGCCCAGGCTTTGGATCAGATTGAGCAGGCTGAAAGCTCCTGGCATGCCCCAGTGGATCCTTGCTGGTCAATCCCACGGTCCTGTGAGCCAGCCCTGAAACACTTTCAGCTCGCCCCGCACCTCCGGCCAGAGGGCGAGGGCAAGGGTGCGCAGCCGCTCCACCGGCTCTGGTTGGAGCTCGTAGGCATACAGATGCCGCACCAGGTGGCGGAAGCGCAGCAACTCCTGCAATGAAGCGATCGAGGCCTCAGGAAGCACGGCGGGCCGCTCCTCTGTGGGCTGGCCCATGCGCTCAAGGAGTCGCCGATGCCAATCCTGCCCGTCGGGGGTGCCGCCATTGAGCACCCGGCTGATCTGTAGGAAGCAACGTTCGATACCGGTATAAAAGCTCTGTAGGCGCAGGGCTGCAGCGTCGATTCGCAGGCGATCACCGGCCACGTCTCCCAGGGCCGCCAGGCTGTCCACCAAGGCATCGAGCTTGCGTTCCTCTACGGCCAGATCCAGGGCCAGATCACGCAGTTGCTGGGGAGAAGGGGCCGCCATGTCTTCAAGTGAGGGCCATGGCCTGCCGCCGCAGGCGTGCTTGCCAGTGGGACGGCAGATCCTCCCAGCGCGCCAGGTCGATGGCGATGCCCTCCTGGCCGGCGTTGGCCAGGGATCGATCCACCACAGCCTCCACCAGTCCCAAGGCCTCTAGCTGGGCAACGGAGGGAAGCCCCTCCACCACTACATCCAGATCAGAGTGGCGCTGAAAGGAGCTGGCCTCCAGCGCCGAACCAAACAACCACACCCCCTGCAGCTCCGGCCAACGGCTGTGCAGGGCCTCCGCCGCCAGGCCCGCTGCCACCAGCAGCCGCTGCCGCCTTTCCTCCACAAGCCCCTGCTCCTGGGCCCAGCGCCGCTGCAAGTGCTGGTGATGGAGATCAACGACAGCCATGGATAAAATGTTAAGGGAGTTCGCCAGCTGCGGGATGTCCAGCGCGAGGTCCCAGGCGGTGAGAGCTTGTCCAGGACAAAAGGCATGACCACGCCCTTCCTCCACCAGACCGCGCTTGCCGCCGAGGTGGTGGAGGCCTTCGCCTCCCTGCCGCCGGCGGATCCCTCGAAGATCGGTTGGTCAAGCAGGCCTTCCTTGCCGATGCAAGGCTCGAACGCATCACCCGGCGACCGGTGGTGGCCGATCCGGCCGAAGCGGAGGCCAACCCCCGCAGCCGCTCGGCCAAGCTGAGGCTGGCCCGCCGCCTGCCATGACGCTGACTGTCCCCGCGCTGCCCCGCACCGAGCTGCTCTGGTGGGGCGCCCTGTTGATTCAGGCCGCCGCCATCCCCGGCACCCTGCTGCCGGTATTGCCGGGGTTGGCCCTATTGCCCCTGGGGGCCTTGCTGTGGGTGTGGGCCGTGGGCTTCGCCGCCGGTTGGCCCGTGCTGGCCCTGGCGATGCTGATGCTGGTGTTGGGTTGGGGCGCCGATGCCCTGGGCCTGGTGCTGGGGGCGGCCCGGTTGCAGGCCAGCCGCTGGGCCTACATCGGCTCGGGCCTGGGCTTGTTGGTGGGGCTGGTGGGCTTACTGCCGGCCCTGCCGCTGGGGGGGCCGCTGCTGGGGGCTTTGCTGGGCCCGCTGCTGGGGGCGAGCCTGGGGGAATTGCTGACGGCGCCCACCAGCCTCGGGCCCCTGGGCCTGCTGCGCTTGCGCCGCTCCCTGCTGGTGGGGCTGGCGGTGGTGGCCGGCATGTTGGTGAGCCGGGTGGCGCAGCTGGGCCTGGCGCTGCTGGGGGTGCTTGGTTTTGTCTTGCTTACGCGCGGTTCCTTGCGCTGAGGGCTGGGCCACCAAGGTCCTGCCCAGGGAGGGCCTTGTTGCTGAAGCCGGTGTGGTCGATCGGGCCGAACAGCTGCCGGTAGGCGGCGGTCTGGAGGCAGATCACCACCGGCCAGGCGATGAATAGGCCAAGGCCGATGCCAAGCAAGGCGCCCGCCACCAACAGCACGAAACTCAGGACCGCCAGGCCCGCCACCTGATCCCAGTGGCGATCGACGTGGCGCCGGCCGGCCTGGAGGCTGTCCAGGGCGTTGGGGTCGTGCAGCAGGGCCAGTTGGGGCAGGAAGAACTGGCTCACCGAGAGATAGATCGCGACGGCGAGGGCTGCCAACAGGGGCACCAGGGCCAGCCAGGGCTGCAGACCGCCCAGCACCACCGCCAGCAGCCCGGCCATGGCGAAGACCAGGCCCAGGCCCCAGCGCAGCAACAACGCTGGGATGGCCAGCCGCAGCAGCGCCCGGCCATCCCAGCGGCTGAAATCGGCAAGCTGGGGGCGGCGGCCTTCAAGGGCCAGCCAGGCTGCCCGGATCAGGCCGCTGGTGCCCCAGAGGTTGAGCAGCAACGAGAGGCCGCTGAGCAGCACGCTCTGGCACAGCACCACCAGGGCATAGCGCAGCAGGTCGAGGGATTGGCGCAGCAGCCGCGGCCAGTTGACGCTGTTGAGGTCGAGGCGGCAGTCGAGCACGCCTTCATCCAAACGGCAGGGACTCCAGGCCCAGGGGGTGGCGCCCGTCAGCCAGGTGGAGGGTTTCCAGGCGAAGGGCAGGCGGGGTTGCAGCAGCAGGTGCAGGGCCAGTTCCAGGCCCAGCAGCAGCAGGCCGAAGAGCAGAAAACTCCAGGGATTGCGGGCGAAGGCCCGCCAGCCATCCCCCAGGGCCTGGCCCAGGTCAAGGCGGCGGGGGGATAAGGGGGACATCGCCATCGGATCGCCGAACCGTAGGGCCAAAACCTAGGCGGGGTCTGGCGGCTTGGCTTGTATGTGGCGCAGCTCTGTCACCGCTTCGGTCACGGCGGCGATGGCGGCAGCGATGCTGGCGTCATCGCTGCCGCGCCCCAGCCCGAACCGTATCGAAGCGGCGGCTTGCTGGCGGCTGCGGCCCAAGGCCGCCAGCACATGGGAGGGGCTGCCCTGGCTGCAGGCCGAGCCGCTGCTGACCGCCAACCGCTGCCGCAGCATCCGGTGCAGCCGTTGGCCATCGACGCCGCCGACGCTGACGTTGAGATTGTGGGGCAGGACGTGTTGGGCACTGCCATTGCGCTGGACGTCGCCTATGGCTTCCAGCCCCTGCCAGAGCCGATCCCGCAGGGCGGCCAGCCTTAGCCCCCGTTCGGCCCGATCGGCCTGCGCCAGCGTCATGGCCACCCCCAGCCCCACCAGCAGGGGTACCGCCGCGGTGCCGGCCCGCAGGCCCCCTTCCTGGCCGCCGCCGTGCTGCTGGGGCGCCAGGGGCACCCCGGGGCGGTGCAGTAGGGCGCCGACGCCCTTGGGGCCATAGAGCTTGTGGCCGCTCAGCGACAGCAGGTCGATGCCGATATCGTCCATGGCCAGGGGAATGTGGCCGACGGCCTGGGCGCCATCGCAGTGGAAGAGCACGCCGCGCTGGCGGCAGAGGGCGCCGATGGCGGCCAGGGGTTGCAGCACGCCGATTTCATTGTTGGCCGCCATCACCGACAGCAGCAGGGTGGAGGGGCCGAGGGCCGCCGCCAGGCGCTCCAGGTCGACGCGGCCATC
>CAMDWF010000221.1 GCA_945878795.1 Synechococcus sp. UW140 | reverse complement strand
CAGGGGCAGCGTGGGGGCGGTGCGGCTACGGCCGTCGTAGGGAACTCCAAAGCAAAGGGCACGGCGCCCAGGAGTGGTCAGGATTGGCCCCAGGGATCGATAGCCATCCAGCATGCCGGTGAGCTCCTGGGGCGCCGGCCGGCGGATACGGTGCGCAATCAGAAATGCGCCCATCTGGGCTGGATCAACCCGGCCTTTGAGCATCATCTCGATCGCGTCACGGGCCTCTTGGCGACTGAGGCCCGTGCTGGTGTGCTCGCCGCTGCCCACCTTGCCGATCAGTTCTCGGAACAGGGCGCAATCGGGTCCCAGGGCTTCAAGTCGCTGCTGGCGGCGAGCTTCGAGCGGCGCCACGGGCGAATCCGACCCTGGATTCTGTAGCGGTTGCAACGGGGAGCGATCCGGTCAATGTGGTCATAATGTCATTAAGAGCGTTGGCGGTTTTAGGTTCCAGGCCTGGGTCTGGCACTTGGTGTGGTTTCGATCACCATTCCTTCCCCCCGATTCTGGACATGTCCGACTCCCCAGTGCCGGCCTTAGATGGTGCTGGCGGCGCGACCCCTCTGGCCACTCAGCCCCCTTTGACGAAAGTGGAGTTGGCTAAGTCCAGCTTCTGCGGCCTCGATCTTGCTGCCCGCCTTGATGAACTCGCCAGCATGGGCTGGGAATCCCTTGACGAGGCGACTCTCACCATCCATCTGAAGTGGTTGGGTATCTTTTTTCGTCCGGTCACTCCGGGGCGATTCATGGTGAGGCTGCGGCTGCCCAATGGCCTCATCAGCGCCGATCAGCTGGAGGTGCTTGCGGAGGTGGTCGATCGCTGTGGCGACCATGGCAGTGCTGATATCACCACCCGACAGAACATTCAGCTGCGCGGTCTTCTGTTGGAGGACATGGCGCCCTTGATGAATTGCCTGGAGCGGGTGGGCCTGACCAGCCGCCAGTCGGGTCACGACAACCCCCGCAACATCACGGGCAATCCACTCGCCGGCATCGATCCTGACGAATTTGTAGACACTCGCCCCCTGGTTGGGGCCATTCAGAACGTTTTGCTGGGCCCCGATGGGCCCCGCAACCTGCCGCGCAAATTCAACGTAGCGGTAGGTGGTGCCCCGGACAGCTTTCTCCTCCACAACGATCTGGCGTACCTGCCGGCCCTTTGGCAGGGAGAACTCGGTTTCACCGTCATGGTGGGGGGCTTTTTTTCGGCCCAACGCAATGAGCTGGCGATTCCCCTCGGTCTTTGGTTGCGTGCCGATGAGTTGCCGCTTTTCACCCTGGCCGTGCTGCGCCATTACGAGCGCCGTGGGGATCGAACCACCCGCCAAAGGAGCCGCGTGATGTACCTGATTGAGGCCCTGGGCATTGATGCCTATCGTGACGAAGTACTCGAGACCCTGCGGTCCTTGGGTGGTGGTGCTGGAGATGCGGTGCTGAATGACGGCCCCCATCTGGTGTCCAGGGCCCCGAGGGATATCTGCGGTGTCCATCCCCAGAAACAGCCAGGGCTCTGTTGGGTGGGCCTGAATGTGCCCATGGGTCGGCTCGACAGCGCTGCCTTGTACCGATTGGTCGAGCTGGCCCGTGGCTACGGCAGTGGTGAACTCCGCTTCAGTGAAAGTCAGAACGTTTTGATAGTTGATGTCCCGACCCAGCGGGTTGCCGCCCTGCTGGAGGAGCCCTTGCTGCGGCGTTTTCCGAGTGATCCCGGACCGCTACTGGCCGAAGCCGTCAGCTGTACAGGCAATCACTACTGCGGTCTGGCCCTGATCCCGACCAAAAGCACTGCCCTGGCGGTGCTGCAGGAGCTGGAACAACGCTTGGTACTCCCCGAGGCGCTGCGTAACCACTGGACCGGATGCCCCAATGCCTGCGGCCAGCCCTACATGGGTCAGATTGGATTGATGGGGGCTAAAGCCCGTAAAGAGGGTCAGATGGTGGAAGCCGTCAAGATCTTCCTGGGGGGCTCCATGGCCGACGATCCCCAGTTGGCGGTCTTGTATGAAAAGGCCGTGCCGCTGAGCGATCTGCCGGATGTTCTCGAGACTCTATTGGTGGAGCGTTTCGGGGCGAGCCGCCGCAACACTTCCGCGTGAAACCGTCTTCTCCCCTGGCTCGTGGACCGGGTGTCATGGTGAGAAGGCCTGGTCCCAGTTCCGTTCCGGTGCCACTTTTAGCTCCCGAACTCCCCTTCGAACCCGATCCCGGCGCCCTGCCGGCCCCCGGCCATGCCGATCGCTGGACCTGGCTGCTGTCCTTACGTCGCCAGCGACCCTTAGTGCTGGAACCGTGGCTGCTGGCCATCGAAGTCGGTCAGCTCGAGCCGGAGGCCGATTTACTGGCCGTGCTGGCGGACCAGCTCGACGCGGATGCCGCCATCCGTTTGCTGCGTTTCTGGCTGCAAAACCCCGAACGATCGCCATCCCTGCCCAACCTGGTGGGCCGCGTCCGCGATACAGCGGTAGCGGACCTGTTGGCCGCGGCCCTCGCTGATGGGGGAGAAGGGCGATTGGATTCTGTTTGCCAGACGCTCCTGCTGCCCCTGCTGGGGCACCAGCGGCGGTCCGGTGACTTTCCACTTTTGCAAAAGCTGGTCCTACAACCGGGTCCCCGCCAGGTTCGGCAGTCCGCTTTGGAGGGACTGATCCTTGGTTTGAGTGCCTGGCCCTTGCCTGCCCTGCGCAGCACCCTGGTCTCCTTGGCCAGTGATCTGGATCCCCTGCTGGCGGGCGCGGCGGTCGATGCCCTGGCCCGGTTGCCCAACGCCCGTTCTCCGTTAAGTCTCCTGGAACGCTCCTCCCTGGAGGCTTCTGTGGCCGAACGGCTGCAGCGCAGGCTGAGGGCCCTTCCCACCAGCAGCCTGCTGTTGCTGGTGCATGGCCGAGCCGATGGTTTCATTCCCCCTGACATTCGTTCCCTGGCTGCGGAGCTGGAGCAGCGCCGCGGTGCTCCAGTAAGGCTACGGGCCCTCACCGATCCGAGCCCCCTCCCCCCGGAGCCGCTGGGCGATTCTTTATCCCTGATTCCTCTTTTTCTTCTGCCAGGGGGACATGTGCGCCATGACGTGCCGGCGATCGCAACCGCGTTGCGCCGGCAGGGACCGGTGCGGCTCCTGCCATTTTTGGGGGCTTGGCCCTGCTGGCAGCGAGCCCTGGCTTTTGAGGTGGTACAAGGCGCAGCTGACCGCGCTCGACCTCGATGGCTGCATCACCCCATCGCCGGCCGCTTGGCCGTCCGCTACCTTGCCCATCTCGAACGGGTGACCGGTGCGGCCTGTATCCAAACTCCAGAGGCCCATAACGACCTTGTGGCCCTGGCTGGGGACCAGCGAGGGGGTCTGATGCCCCTGTGCCTGGGAGCCAGTCGCTTGAGCGAGTGCCTGGTACCGCTGCTGGGTGAAGCGGCCGCGGCACCGTTGCTGGCCCGACCTGCCTTGCGGGAGGGGCTGCTCCAGGCCCTTGAGGTGTTGCCATGAGTCGGGAGGGGCAAGGGCTGGAAGCCCTGGGAACCGTGTATCTCGTCGGGGCCGGACCAGGGGATCCGGAACTGCTCACCTTGAGGGCCCATCGTCTCCTGCGCGAGTGCGATGCCTTAGTTCATGACTCCTTGGTGCCCAAGGCCTTGCTCGATTTAGTGGGACCGGACTGCGAGCGGCATTTCGTCGGCAAACGTCGCGGCCACCATTCCGTACCCCAACCCAGTACCAATGCGGTCCTTTTGGAACTGGCGGGTCGCCATCGCACCGTGGTGCGTCTCAAGGGGGGGGACCCCTTTCTGTTCGGGCGTGGTGGTGAGGAGGCCGCCTACCTGGCCTGCCGCGGCGTCCCTGTTCAAGTGGTGCCTGGAGTCACGGCTGGGATTGCCGCGCCGGCCTATGCCGGCATCCCAGTCACCCACAGGCGGGCCGGTTCGAGCGTCACCTTTGTGACGGGCCATGAGGAGATTGACAAGGGCCGCTCGGGCGTCGATTGGCAGGGTCTGGCCCGCAGCAGCGACGGGTTGGTCATCTACATGGGTCTCCACAATTTGCGTCATATCTGCCAGGAACTGGCGGCCGGTGGCCTCGATCCCGCCACACCTGCCGCAGTGATCCAGCAGGGCACGGTGCAGGGCCAGCGCCTTCTGGTGGCCACCCTGGTGGATCTCGCCGATCAGGTGGAAGCCCAAGGGTTCGCTTCCCCATCCATCGTGGTGGTGGGGCAAGTGGTGGCCCAGCGGGTGGCGGTTTGTGCGCCGCCGCTGGCCGATACGGAGATGCCGCTACCGTTTTAAAGCCATCTCCTGGAAGGGCCAGGGTCTTGGTCGGGGCCGCCGCCCCCATAGGATTGATCCATGCCCACCCCTCCCCCTGACGGCAGAGAGGCGCCACTCGCCATGCCGGGAGTGGTGCCGCCGTTGGAGCAATTGTTTCCCT
>CAMDWF010000220.1 GCA_945878795.1 Synechococcus sp. UW140 | reverse complement strand
AAAGCTGCCCGTGTAGAGGCTTTCCAGTTGGTCGATCGGAGCGGCTAGCCAGAATTGGCTGAGGCGGTGGCGGGCCAGGCGGGCCTCCTCATAGGCGGCGGCGGAGGGATTGCGCTTGGCTTCCCGAAAAATGGTGGCCAGCCGGGAGGTAGACCATGGCTCCACGTCCACCGTGGTGGTGATGCCAAGTTTGCGGGGCGGCGTAATGGTGGGCAGTGGGGCTTCGGCAGCGTCGATCAGACCATTTTTGCGCTGATGCTGACGACGACCGCCCCGCAGAAGATCGAAGAACGCCATAGCTGACAGGTTGAAACCCTGCTCTGTTATGGCATGAGCCTACTATTTAAGAGCCTTGCGATCGGTTGCCCTGGCCCCCAGGATTGTGCTGGTGCATCGCCACTTCCCTGGCCAGTTTCGCTATCTGGTGATGGCGTGGTTGCGGCGTGGTGTGGTGATCGACGCCATCGGCGCGAGGCCGGCGGAGGAGGTGGGGGCCCTGCTGCAGCAGCAGGATCAACCGCTGTCGTTTACGTATTGGGAATTGCCCGATCCGCTTGCGCCGGCCAGCGCTCCCCTTGATGTCGATCTGGAATCGGCCCTGCGGCGCGGCGAGGCCTTGGCTGAGCTGGCCCGTGGTCTGCGGGATGGGGAGGGGCTCCATCCCGATGCGGTGATCTGCCACAGCGGCTGGGGGGAGGGCCTGCACCTGCACGCGGTGTGGCCAAAGGCTGTCTTGCTGGCCTATCCCGAGCTCTACGGCAGCCCCCGCTGCTTGGGGTATGGCTTCGATCCCAGGCAGCCGCCGATCTCCCCCCAGCTCGAGGCGTGCATCGATCGCCAGAATCTGCTCGCCAGTGCGGCGGTGCTGGGCGCGGATGGGGCGGTGGTGCCCACCCGGTTTCAGCGGGATAGCTTCCCCGCCCCCTTGCAGGGCCGGCTGCACCTGATCCACGAGGGTATAGATGCCAGCCTGGCCTGCCCAAACCCCGAGGCCCGCTTCCACTGTGGCGAAGGCCTGGTGCTGCGGCCCGGGGATCCGGTGATCACCGTGGCCTGCCGCAGCCTGGAGCCCCTGCGCGGGATCCAGCCGATGCTGGAAGCCTTGCCGGCGCTGATGCGTGCCCGCCCAGATCTGCAGGTGGTGTTGGCTGGCCATGCCACCCGGCCTGGCTACGGCGGGGTGAGCAGCCACCCGGGTGGGTTCCTGGGGGAGCTGCTCGAGCAGCTGCAGGGACGACTCGATTTCAGCCGGCTGCCTGCGGTGGGCTGGTTGCCGCTAGATCAGCTGATCGCCTTGTTCCAGGTGAGCGCCGCCCATATTTATTTGAGTTATCCCTACACGCTGTCTTGGAGCGTGCTGCAGGCGATGGCCTGCGGCGCGGCGGTGGTGGGCAATGGCGATGGCCCCCTGGCGGAGGTGATCGAGCCGGGGCGCAATGGCCTGCTGGTGAACTTCAACGACCCGCCGGCCTTGGCTGGGGCGGTGCTGCGGCTGCTGCAGGATCCCGCCTGGCGCCGGGCGCTTGGGGCGGAGGCCCGCCGCACGGTGCAGCAGCGCTTTGCGGTGGACTGGGCCGCAGAGGCCTATCTCGACCTGATTAGCCAGCTGGCGAAGCCCTGCAGCACGGCATCCACCAGCCCTGGCCAATCCCCTGCGGCCGGCTGACGCCAGAGCCGCAGGGAGGGGTACCAGGGGCTGTCGGAGCGCTGCCGCAGCCAGCGGCCATCGGCATTCCAGGGCAGCAGCACCCAGGCGGGCAGGCCGGTGGCCCCCGCCAGGTGGGCGGCGGCGGTGTCGACGCTGAGGGTGAGATCCAGATCGGCCATCTGCTCGGCCATGGCGGCGAAGTCGGCGCTGGGATCGAGGGCACCTGCAAAGCTGCCCTTCCAGGCGCTGGCCTGCTGGCGATCGGGGCCGATCTGCAGATTCACCAACTCGGCGCCCAGTGCATCTAATCCTGTGAGCAGGGCCACCAGGGCGTTGGTGGGCAGGCTGCGGCGGCGGTACAGGCGCGCGGTGTTGGGATCGTCCTGGCGGTGCCCGGAGGCCCACACCACGCCCACCCGGGGCCGCGAACGTGCCGTCCGAAGCCGCCGCTGCCAGGCCGGATCCAGCAGGTAGGCGCCCGGCAGTGGGGCGGGTGCCCCACCAAGCCGGTGCGGCAGGCTGAGCAGGGAGCCCTGGGCCCCCTGCCAGGGGGCTGGATTGGCCTGTTTGGCCCTCACCTCCAGGGGCCGCGGCAGCCAGGCCAGGCCCCGCTGCATCAGCTGCACCAGGGGCGCTTCCACATCCAGCACCAGTTGCTCGAGGGCCGGAAGCCGGTGCTGGAGCAGGGGCAGCCAGCGCACAAACTGCAGGGTGTCGCCCAGGCCCTGCTCACTCCACACCAGCAGCTTGCGGCAGTGGGGCCAGTTCTGCCAGTAGGGGGCCGTGCGATGGAAGAGGCCCTGGAAGCCCGGCTCGGAGAGGCGCTGCTCGGCCAGGGCGAAGGCTTCGCCGTAGCGCCCTAGCCCGATCAGGGTTTCGCTGTGGTTCCAGGAGGTGGTGGCATCGGTGAAGCCGAAACGGGCCGCCCGTTGGAAGGCCTGCTCGGCGGCTTCGAAGCGGTTGAGGTCGCGCTGCAGGGTGGCCTGGAGCCGCCAGAGCTTGCCCTCCTGTGGGGCGAGCTGGAGGGCTTGGTGCAGGGCGTGCTCGGCTGCTGTGAGCTGTTCGCTCATCCACAGCACCTGGGCCAGGTTGCAGAGCACCTGGGGGTGGGGCCCGGTGATGGATAGGCAGCAGTCGTAGGCCTCCACGGCTATGTGCCAGTTGCCGGATTGTTCTGCGTCCCAGCCCGCCTGGAAGAGGCGGATGGCTTGGGGGGCAAGGGGTTTCAAGGGCAGAGAGGTCGCGTCTGGATTTCCTCGTAAATGACGAAGAGGGTAAAAGGGGGTGGTGATGTGCTACGTTAATGGGGAGTCATTCAAAGTACATTGACTACTTCAACTACTCCGACTTCAGGTGTTACAGGATACACCGCTACTCAGTTTACCAGTTCAGGCCAGAAGGCTGCTGTAACAGGCGATACCTTGGTAATCGCTGCAGCATCCAAGAGTGGCGCCAAGGACATCACTCCTATCACCTCTGTGGTGACCTACGACCTGGGCAAGATTGCTCAGAAAAATCTAGTTGTTACAGGTGATCTCAAAGAGACTTATGTAGGTGGTTTGAAATTCGTTGGCACCACCACTCCTGACACCTTGGTATTTGGTTCCGCCACCGAAGTGAACGGTGCCAAGGTGAAAACCAAGATCTCTAACACCACGGTTGATCTTTCCGCCGGAGGTGCAGACACGTTCAAGGTCGATGGCCAAACGTCTGTTAAGAAGACGACCGTTATTGTTGATGCAAACGACAAGATCATCAACAAAAAGGGTCAGACCTTTACCAGTGCCGATATTAATAAGAACGGCAAGATCAAGGGCCTGGGCGGTATTACCTTCGAAGTTAAGTGACCGATCGCTCCAACTCCTAAAGGTTTCCGAGCCCGGCTTCCGCCGGGCTTTTTTTTGGCATGACTCTCGACCAGCAGCGCTGTGATGCCATTCAGGAGGCCCTGGCCCAGCGCAACTGGCCTGTGGTGTTTGCGGGGTTGGGCAAGTGGATGGCGCATTACCACCAGGAGCTCAGCCTGTTGCCCTCACGCCAGCGCGCTCGCCGCCCCTTGCTGTGGCAAAGCCTGGCGGATGTGGCAGAAGCCAGTGCTGAACAGCGTTTGCTGGAGCAGCTCTGGCAGGAGCTTGATCGCTTGCCGCCACCAGCGGCGCCAGTGGGTCGAATCCCCCTGCTGGGGGTGCCGATCCTGAATGGGCCGGAGCTGCTCGAGCGGCTGCTGGCGAGCCTGGATCAGCCGGTGCACACCCTGGCGATTGTGGACAACAGCAGCGGCAATGCGGCGGTGCAGAGCGTGCTCACGCGCCTGGAGGCAGAGGGCCATCCGCAGGTGCAGCGGGTGCGGGTGGCGCGCCCCTTTGGCAACCAAGGGGTGGCGGCCAGTTGGAACCAGATCCTCACCGCCTTTCCGGAGCTGCCCTGGGCCCTGATCTTGAACCACGACGTGGTGTTTGCGCCGGGGGTGCTGGCCCAGCTGCTGGCGGTGGTAGACCCGGGCCAACCCCAATGGGTGCCGCTGCTGCCCGGTGCGGAGGCCTATTCGGCCTTTGTGCTCACCGCCCTGGCCTGGGATCGGGTGGGGCTCTTTGACGAGAGCTTTTATCCGGCATATTGGGAAGACACGGACTACCGCAATCGGCTGGATGCTGATCCGCTGGTGCAGCAGTTGGAGCAGGGCCCATGGCTTGCTGCGATGGCCGCGGCGAATCCGAGCGGATCGGCCACCCTTGCGGCCGATCCTGCCCTGGCGGAGGCCAACCGCAG
>CAMDWF010000219.1 GCA_945878795.1 Synechococcus sp. UW140 | reverse complement strand
TCCCGCCTGGCCCGCCTCATCGGTGCAATAAAGGATGCGGTTGGCGTTGTCGGCCCCCAACCGTCCCCGATACCCCGCCAGGGTGGTGTAAGCCTTGTTGCCCCAGGCGATCGGATCGGCATGGACTGCGGCAGGCGAACTTTCGTCATCGGCGCTGGTGTCCGGGGCGCTGTCGGTCGGCATCTGGGCAGCGGCGCTGGTGCCGAACAACACTTGGTCTCCCACCTGGTCGGCGAACTTGTCGTCCTCCATGGCGCCGACCTTGACGAAGGGAGCTATGGCGTCCCAGATCTCGGCGTAGCGGGCCGGCTCCTGGCGATAGAACTCCTTGAGCCGATCACCCACCTTGCGGGCCACAAACCCCCCAATCGATCGCACCCGCCGGTCGGTTTGCAGGGCGCTGCGGCTGACGTTGAGGGGAATGTCGGGGGAATCGATGACGCCGCGCAGGGGCAGCAAATAGCGGGGCACCACCTCCTTGATCGAGTCGCTGACGAAAACCTGGTTGCAATAGAGGCGGATTTCACCCTTTTCCCAATCGGCACGACCGCTGAGGCGTGGGAAATATAAAATACCCTGTAGGGTGTAGGGATAATCAGTATTGAGATGCACCCAGAAGAGGGGATCCCCCTGGAAGGGATAAAGATAACGATACAATTCAATATAATCCTCATTGCTTAGCTCCCGAGCACTCTTGCGCCAGGGAGCTTCCCGCTTGTTGATCGTTTCGCCTTCCAACTCCACGGCCACCGGCAGGAAGTCGCAGTAGGTGGTGATGAGAGTGCGAATTCTGGCCGGCTCGATATATTCGAGTTCCTCTTCCTGCAGGTGCAACACCACATCGGTGCCCGCTTCACTGCGCTCGGCCCCCTCCAGGCTGAAGTTGGGGGATCCATCACAACTCCAGCGAACCGCCTCTGAGTCAGGCCTGGCGCTGAGGCTGATCAGATCAACCTGGCGGGCGATCATGAAGCTGGAATAGAAACCCAGGCCGAAGTGACCAATGATGGCATCGGTTTCACGCTTGTATTTTTCTAAGAATTCTTCGGCGCTAGAAAAGGCCACCTGATTGATATAGCGCTTAACCTCATCGGCGGTCATGCCAATGCCGTTATCACTGATCGTTAGTGTTTTGGCCTCACGATCAATGTGGATGCTGATCCTGCCCTCCTCGCCCTCGCTGCAATCTCCCGCCATCGCCGCCATGCGCCGCTTGCTGATGGCATCGACGCCATTGCTGACCAGTTCGCGCAGGAAAACTTCGTGACCTGAATAAACGGCCTTCTTGATGATCGGGAAGATGTTCTCGGTGTGGATCTGAATCTGACCCTGTTCGCTTTGGAGCACTGGGAGTTGGTTACGGCGTCAGTCCACTCTGCAACAGGGGTATGGGGCTTGGCCAAGTCGGGATTTCCACCCTTCGGTCGGTGACGAGGCGTGCTCTGGAGGGCCATGGCAGCCAGGGCCGACGGCTGCCCCAGCGATCAAGCCGAGCTGCGCTGCAGTTCAGGCCGCTCCTCCGGCAGGATCGCCCCCGCCACCGGGCACACCTGCAGGCAGATGCCGCAATCGATGCAGATGTCCGCGTCGATCCAGTAGAAGGTCGTGCCCTTGCGGTTGGCGCCCTTACCGGGATGGATGCAGGCCACCGGGCAGGCATCCACGCAATCGGCCACCCCCTCGCAGATCTCGGTGACGATGGTGTGGGCCATGGCGGCGGCGGTAGCTGGGCGGATCCTAAGGAGAGGCCGCCAGAAAGATGGCACCGCGGCAGCCGCGCTCGTTGGCAATGCGCACAGCCTCGGCGCCATCGGCGCACACTTGGTGACACAGCTCCGCCGCCTCACCCCGGCCATGGCATTCGGCCAGTCGCTCCAAGGCCAGGGGCAGGTCCGCCGCCGTCGCCACCGCTACCAGCCAGGGCCTGGCGGGGGCGGTGGGGCCAGCGGTGGCCTCCAGCAGTTCGCGGATCGCCCCGATGTCAAAGCCAAAGCCGGTGCCCGCCCCCTGGAGGGGGTCGGTGCAGAAACGCCGCACCAAGCCGTCATAGCGGCCGCCGCTAGCAATGGCCACCGGTGCTTCGCCGCCCTGGCAAACCAGCTTCAAAACCAGGCCGTCATAGAGATCGAAATGGGGCTGAAAGCTGGGATCCAGTTGTAAATAAAGGCCCATGCCCTCGGCGGCGGGCCCGACGCTGGCCAAGGTGGCGGACAGGCTGGCAATCAGGGGCACTGGCCCCAGCCATTGCTCGATTTGATAGAGCACATTGGCAGGTTCGCCCCGCAGCCGCAGCAAGGTCTGCAAGCGGTGCCTTTGGGCTTCCGGTACCGCCAAAGCTTGGATGGCCAGGGGGTCATAGCTGGTGAGGGCCCGGCGCGCCAAGGGCCTTTGGTCACTGGCAACCTCCTCCAGCAGGGCCCCCAGAAGGCCGTGGTGCCCCACCAGCAAGGTGGGCCGATGGTGCTCCTGCAGACCCAGGGTGGCCGCCGCCGCCAGCAACAGGTGGATCAGCTCGGTGTCCGCCGCAAGCGAGCTGTCCCCCAGGAGCTCGACACCGCTTTGCAGGCGCTCGTTGATGCGCAGTCCGCCGCCGTCATCGGTAGCGCTGCGAAAGGTGGTGCCGGTGGCCCATAACCGCAGGGGACGGGGGCGGTGGCGCAGGCGTGTACTGGCGGCCCTGGCGATCGAGGCGGTCAGCTCGGGCCGCAGACCAAGGGGTTGGTCCGCCACCAGACGCACCAGCTCCCGGTCGCTGATCGCCCCTCCGGCCTCCAGGGTCTCCAGAGTTTCGATTGTGGGCGGCGTGACCTCCTCATAACCCCAGAGGCGATAGACCTGGGCCAGGAGATCGCAAAGACGGCGGTTGCTCTCCACATCACGGGGATGGAGATCACGGGCGCCAGCGGCGGGTTGCAAAGCCATGCGCTCAGTTCGAGTGGGGGACGTCCAATTCGGGGGCGCCATAACTGGCGCCATTCAGGGGGCGACAGGTCGCCAGGGCTGCCAGCATCGGCTGTTGCAGGCCGGGGGCACAGGCCACCACCCGGCCGCTGCCCATGTCCAGGGGTTCTCCCCCATAGCCACTGACCACCCCACCGGCCTGCTCGACCAGCACCACACCGGCGGCCAGATCCCAGGGCTGCAGGCCCCGCTCCCAGTAGCCATCAACCCGGCCGGAGGCCACGAAGGCCAGGTCGAGGGCGGCGGCACCGGCCCGGCGCACCCCATGGCTGCGGTGGGTGAAATGGGCGAATTCGGCGTAGTTGTTGTCTAGGCAGTCGATGCGGTCGTAGGCAAAACCGGTGGCCAAAAGGGCGTCTTCCAGCCGCTGGCAGCCACTCACCTGCAGGCGGGTGTCGTTGCACCAGGACCCCAGGCCCGGGGCCGCCCAGAAGAGTTCATCGCTCATCGGCAAGGCGATGGCGCCCAGGAGCGGTTTCCCCTGCCAGGTGAGGCCCACGGAGGTGCCGAAAAAAGGAAAGCCATGGGCGTAGTTGGTGGTCCCATCGAGGGGATCCACACACCATTCCAGGGGACCAACACCAGCCAGCCGGCCGCCTTCTTCGGCCAGGATCGGTACCTGGGGGGTGTCCTGTCGCAGCACCGCCAGGACGGCGGCCTCCGCGGCCAGGTCGGCTTCGGTGACCAGATTGCCAGCGAGGCCTTTGGCCCGCACCGATTCGAGCTGGCCAAACAGCTCGCGCAGCGGCTGGGCGCCCGCTAGAGCGGCCCGTCGGGCCACGGCCGCCAAAGCTTCTAGGGCTTGGGGTTCCAGGCCCGAGTCCCGGCGGGCCGCATCAGAAAGGGAATGCATCGCAGCAGCAGCGGTTATTCGTCGTCAAGGGGCAGGCCGGCCCGCACGGGTCCCCGGCCGAAATGGCGGCCGAACTGCAGTTCGTACACCTCATCTTCGTCCTGAGTCTCCACCTCCAAGGGCCCCAGGGCCCGCGCCACGCAGAGCAGGCCATAGCCCTGCTGCCGTAGCTCCCGGGACAGCCCTAGGGCCTCCCGCTGGTCGATGGCTCCGGCCAGTACCCGCACGGCGCAGGCGGTGCAGCAGCCGTTGCGGCAGCTGAAGGGCAGGGGTTCGCCCTGGGCCTCAAAGCTTTGCATGATGTAGTCCCCCTCCGGGACCTCTAGGCGAATCACCCGGCCGGCCTGGCGCCAGTGAACCGTGATGGCGTGACTGGGGGTCATGGCGAAGTCATCGCAAAGGCTGGATGGGGCTGCTGCTACATTGACACCTGCCCCATTTGCCCCTGGAGAGGTGGCCGAGTGGTTGAAGGCGCAGCACTGGAAATGCTGTATAGGGGCAACTTTATCGAGGGTTCGAATCCCTCCCTCTCCGTCAGCAAAAACCGGCCCTAGGGCCGGTTTTTTTGTGACCTCAGGTTTAGAGACTGGCCCCCGATAGCTC
>CAMDWF010000218.1 GCA_945878795.1 Synechococcus sp. UW140 | reverse complement strand
AGGCCGGCGGCTTCAACCAAGGCCGCCAGCGCGGGGAGCGCCAGGAACTTTGGCAACGGCAAGCAGGATCGCTCAAATCTGCCGCTGCCTTTGCAACTTCGATCTCAGCCAGGGGACCATCGTCCTGAGCCCTAACAACAGTATTACTGAGGCGCTCAGCCAGCCGCTGATCGGTCCCAAGGCAGCGAAAAGCTCTGGGGCCCTGGAGCCGAAGGCCATCCCCACCAGGGTGAGGACCAGCACCCAGATCAGACTGCCGGCGGTCGTCCAAAGCAAAAACGGCCCCTGGGGCATCGATTCAATGCCCGCAGGCACCGCAACCAAGGTGCGAATCGCCGGCAGCAAACGGCCCCAGAAGACAACGGCGACCCCATGGCGCCCAAACCAGGCCTGGCTTGCTGCCAGGCTCTCCGGTCCAAGGCCAAGCAAGCGGCCCCGGGCCCCCAGCCAGGTCGCCAACCGCTCGGCCCGCAGGAGTCTACCGACCCAGTACCAGAACCAAGCCCCCAGCACCGTGCCCACCAGACCGGCCAACACCACCGGCAGAAAATCCAGACGCCCCTCCTCAACCAGCACCCCCCCCAGGGGCATGATCAACTCCGAGGGAATGGGAGGGATGAGATTTTCCAGCAACATGGCCATGGCAATCAAGCCATAACCCAGCAGGGGGTTGCGCTCGACACCCTCAAGAATCAGCCTGGGCAGTCCCTCGGCCAGGTAACCGAGATCCGGCGGCATCCAATCCATGCAAACTATCCTGCCCGATCAAGGCTGCCTCAGGCATCGGCGTGCCGTTGCCGGCGCCAGAGCCGAAAGACTTTTTCAAGCTCTAAATAAATAAAGAACAACAGACTGACCCCAACACAAATCGCCAGATCGCGAAGCGATAAAGGCGAGGTGCCGAAAAAGGCAGCCAGGGGCTTGACGTACAGCAACAGCAGCTGCAGCAAGGTGGTGATGCCCACGGCCGCCAGCAACCAGGGGTTGGAGAAGGCCGGCACCTGCAACAGGGGGCGATCGCTGCGCGCCGCCAAAGCATGGCCCATCTGGGCGAGACACAGGGTGGTGAACACCATGGTTTTCCAGGGGGCACCGCTTCGGTAGGCATAAACCATCAGGACAATACTGAAAGCCGCAAAAATCACGCCAATGCGTAAAATATAAGCACCAATTCCCCGTGCGAAAATAGATTCGCCTGGCTCGGCCGGTGGCCGTGCCATCAGATCCCTCTCGCCGGGCTCCAAAGCGAGCGCCAGGGCCGGCAAGCCATCGGTCACCAGATTCATCCAGAGAATCTGCAATGGGGTCAGGGGGACCCCACTGAGCCCTAGTAGGGGAGTGGCGGCGATGGTGAGTAGTTCGCCGACATTGCTGCCGAGAATGTATTTAACGAAGCGACGAATATTGGCATAGACCAACCGCCCCTGCTCAACAGCATTGACGATCGTGGCGAAGTTGTCATCGAGCAGGACCATGTCGGCGGCCTCCTTGCTCACTTCGGTGCCGGTCAGGCCCATGGCCACACCGATGTGGGCCTGCTTCAGGGCAGGGGCATCGTTGACGCCGTCGCCGGTCATGGCCACCACCTGGCCGTTCGCCTGGAGGGCCCGGACAATGCGCAACTTCTGCTCGGGTGGCACGCGGGCAAAAACACTGCAGCGACGCACCAACTGGCGCAACTGCTCCTCGTCACTGGCCTCAAGCACCTGACCCAGCACCACCTCGTCGCTGCCAGAACCCTGGTCTGGGCCCCTGCTATCCGGCAGCAGCCCAATGCCCTTGGCAATGGCCTGGGCCGTGAGCGGATGGTCGCCGGTGATCATCACGGGCCGGATGCCGGCCTGGCGGCAACGATCCACCGCCTCGGCCACCTCCGGACGGGCTGGATCCAGTTGGGCCATCAGGCCCAGTAACACCTGCTTTTGCACCGGCTGCTCCGGACCCGGATGATTCGGGGCGGCGGCAAAAGCCAGAACCCTCAGCCCCCTGGCGGCCAGCTCGCGGGCCTGGCCAAGCCACCATTGGCGCTCAGGGTCGTTGAGCCCTGCCACCCCGGAGGGTGCGAGCCAGCGGTCACACGTGCCCAGCAGCACTTCTGGAGCCCCTTTGGTCAACAGCAAAGTGCCCGAACCTTCAGCGGCAGAGCCCAAAGGGGCCTGCAGTTCCCCGTCCTTATCGCCCACCCAGACCGCCATCCACTGGCGCTCGGAACTGAAGGGAATCTCCCCCTGGCGGCGGAAGCGCTGGCGCAGCTCCACTGCCCCTTGTCCAGCCTTCGCTGCCGCCACCACCAGGGCGCCCTCGGTGGGATCGCCCAACACATCCCAACCGCCCTCAGGCTGGCTGTTGAGTTCGGCATCGCTGCAAAGAGCCCCTGCCTGGAGCAACAAGTCCACGGCGCCGGGGGCCGTCCCCTGCCGTTGGGCGAAGGGGACGGTAAGGGGCGATGGGGTCAAGGTGCCGATGGGTTCGTAGCCCTGGCCACTGACGGCGATGGCTTCAGTGCCACAACGCAATTCCTGCACCACCTGGCGGTTCTGGGTGAGGGTGCCCGTCTTGTCCGAACAAATCACGGTGACGGAACCCAGGGCCTCGACGGCCGGCAGGCGCCGGATCAGGGCGGCTCGCTGCACCATGCGCTGGGTGCCGATGGCGAGGGTCACAGTGATCACGGCCGGCAACCCCTCCGGCACGATCGCCACCGCCATCGACAGCGCCACTTCCAGCAAATCAAGCAAGGGCTGGCCCAACAGCCAGCCCCCCAGCACCACCAAGGCCACCAAGACCAGGGCACTCCCCACCAGCACATTGGCAAGGCCATCCAGGCGCTGTTGCAGGGGGGTGGTTTCACCGCCGGCGGTATTGATCAGCTGGGCGATCTGGCCCAGTTCTGTGTCCATGCCGGTTTGGGTGACCAGGGCGGTGCCGCGGCCGCGGGCCACCTCGGTGCCCTGGAAGACGCAGTTCAGGCGATCCAGCACCGGCGTTACCTGATCGAGCACCAGCTGGGCCCGTTTCTCCACCAACTCCGCTTCGCCGGTGAGAGCCGCCTCGCGCAGACCAAGATCGGCCCCCTCAAGCAGGCGCCCATCGGCGGGCACCCGGTCCCCGGCCTCCAGCCGGATGCGATCACCGGGCACCAACTGCTCGCTTGAAATCCGATC
This sequence comes from Synechococcus sp. UW140, assembly GCA_945878795.1. Classification (GTDB taxonomy): domain Bacteria; phylum Cyanobacteriota; class Cyanobacteriia; order PCC-6307; family Cyanobiaceae; genus Cyanobium. The sequence continues at coordinate 1,271 of CAMDWF010000218.1, read as the reverse complement.
CCAGCGGCCGTCTCGGCAGACCGTGACCAGGGGCTGGGCCATGCGGCGCAGGGATTGAAGGGCCTGCTGGGCCCTGGATTCCTGCAGATACCCCAGCAGGGCATTGAGCCCGACGATCAACAGGATCGCCAGGGCATCCTTGGGAAAGCGTTGATTCAGATGGGCCACCACCGCCGAAACGGCGGCCACCGCCAGCAGCATCAGCAACATGACGTTGCTGATTTGGTCCCAGAGGATTCGCCAAGGACTGCGCCCAGCGGCCAACTCAATGCGATTGGGACCGTGCTCAGCCAGCCGGGCGGCGACCTGGGCTGTGGCAAGGCCGTCATCACCGCTGGCGAGCAGGCTCTGGCATTCCTGGGCCTCCAGGGCATGCCAGGGCTGCCGCTGCGGGGAAAGGGTCAAGGGAGGTTGTTGGCAGAGCGCCGCAACCTTAAACAGAAATAACTGGCTTTGAGGGGAGCGCGACATAGGTTTGAGGCATCTCGCCAACCGCAGCGGCCTGCTCATGGAGCGTCACACCGTTTTTGACCGGCTGCGCCGCACGGTCATTGGCAGTCCCCTGCCGACCAGCGCCAGCCACGAAGAGCGCTACAGCAATGCCGAAGCCCTGGCGATACTCAGCTCCGACGCCCTCTCTTCCGTGGCCTATGCCACCCAGGAGATCGTGCTGACCCTGGGCATGGCAGGGGCCGCTGCCCTGAGTTTAACCCTGCCGATCACGGGCCTGATCGTGCTGCTGATGATCATCGTCGGCACCAGCTACCGCCAGACCATCAAGGCCTACCCCCACGGCGGCGGCTCCTACCGGGTTTCCCAGGAGAACATCAGCCCCTTGGCGGGCCTGATCGCCGGTGCCTCCCTTTCAATTGATTACGTGCTCACGGTGGCGGTGAGTACGGCGGCGGGCATTGCCGCCCTCACCTCCTATTTCCCGGGCCTGGAGAACGAAAGGGTGCCCCTTTGCCTGCTGGCGGTGTTTCTGGTGATGCTGGCCAACCTGCGGGGTGTCAGTTCAAGCGCCAAGTTGTTGAGCTTGCCCACCTATTTGTTCATGGGCATGATCTTTTTGTTGCTCGCTGCAGGGGCCATCAAAACCGGCCAGGGGCTGTTGCCCACCACGCCCCTGGCTAGTCAACAAGCCTTGTTGACCAAGGCCCATGAGGGGGGGTTGATGGTCTTTGGGCCGCTGCTATTGATGCGGGCCTTCAGCTCTGGCTGCGCCGCCCTCACGGGCATCGAAGCCATCAGTGACAGCGTGGCCGCCTTCC
>CAMDWF010000217.1 GCA_945878795.1 Synechococcus sp. UW140 | reverse complement strand
CAAGCTGGGGGGCCGGCTCATCGGCAAGGTGGTGGACGCCGAGGCCCAAGTGGAGAAAGCCCTGATCCAGGAGCTGGAGACTGCCTTCCGCGATTACGGCATCGAAGCCCGCATCCTTTCGGTTGACGGCCCCCAGATTATTGGTCGCTGCCACCTGGAGCTGCCGATGCAGGTTCGGGAAGAACGCCAGGTGCGGTTGCCCTGATTCAGGCCGGACGGCGCCGCACCAGGCGCACCAGCTCATGGATCTCCGGTACCCCAGCCAGGGTGGCCAAAGCGCCAAAGACACCGATCGCCAGGCCCGCACTCAAGCCGTTCTGGAGCAGCAGCCCGACCAACCCCGGCGGCCAGCTCAGCCGATTGGCCAGGCCCCAGGCCACCAGACCGGCCAGCAGGGAAGCCCCCAGCAGCAGGGCGGTGTCCCTTCCCCAGCGGGCCAGGGGCAGTCCCCCCAGCCGACGGGAGAGCACCATCAACAGCCCCAGACAGGTGATCACATTGACGGCGACCGTGGCCAGGACCAGGCCAGGGGCTCCGAAATTCCATTGGGGCAACTGGAGACCCCAAGGGGTCGGCCCCCCCACCAGCAACCAGTCGAACAGGGCATTGAGGCCAATGCCCCCAACCGACCAACGGAAGGGAGTGTTGGCATCGCCAAGGGCATAGAACACCCGGACCAGTACATCCCGGGCCAGGTAGGCCGGCATGCCCAGGCCATAGGCCATCAACAGCCCCCCCACCAAAGCAGCCGCATGGTGATCGAAGGCGCCCCGTTCATAGACCAAGGCCACAAGCGGACCGGCCAACCCCACCATCAGGGCCCCAAGGGGCAACATGCTGGCGTTGGAGAGCATCAACCCCTGGCGGATGCGGCTGACCAGCTGGGGCCGATCGGCGGGCGCGGTGAGCCGGGCATAAACCGGCAGTAGCGGTACCAGCAGGGCATTTGAGAGCAAACCCAGGGGCGTCTGCACCAGGAGATTGGCGTAACCCAGGCCCGCCGCCGCCCCGACGATGCCGGAGGCGAAGAACAGATCGACGAACACATTGATCTGCAACATGCCGGAAGAGAGGGTGGCTGGCCCCATCACCGCCAGCACTTCGCGCACGCCTGGATCCTGCCAATCCCACAGCAGCCGCAGCCGGCCGAGGCCCTCCTTGGCCATGGCCGGCAACTGAATCAGCCACTGCAGCAAGGCCCCCAGCGTGGTGGATGCGGCCAAGACGATGCCGCCGTAGAGGGCGGATGCGGGCAGGGTGATGGCACTGCCCAACTGCCACCAGAGCACGCCGATGCCGGCGATCACGGCCAGGCTGGACAGCAGGGGGCTGACGGCGGGCAACCAGAACACATCGGCGGCATTAAGGGCCCCGAAGCCGAGGCCGATCAGGCCGGCAAACAGGGCCATCGGTGCCATCCAGCGCAGCTGGGCCACTGCCAAATCGTGGCGGGTGGCATCCATGCCGGGTCCCACCAGGGTGATCAGAGGATCTGCCGCGACGATCAACAGCAGCGTCACAACCACCAGGGCGGCGCCCACCAAGGTATTGATCGCTGCCAGCACATGGGCCCCCTCCTGCCGGTTGCGGCGCGCCAGCACGCTGACCATGGCGCTGTGGAAAGGACCGTTGATGCCCCCCAGCAGGATCAGCAGAAAACCAGGCAAAACGTAGGCGTAGTTGTAAGCGTCATAGGCGGCGCCGACCCCGAAAGCAGCGGCGATCACCTGCTGGCGGAACAGGCCTGCCACCTTGCTTAGGGCCGTGGCCAGCGCCACCACCAGGGCAATGCGTTTGAGCGACTTCGCCATCGGCCCTCCGGGGACGAGGTCCCTTGCAATCGCCCGGCAGTATGACCCGCACACCCCCGGGTTCCCCGGCCGATGCCGTTGCCTTTTTCCGCCATCCCCCCCAGCGCGCCGCCGGTGCTGACCCTTGGTCCGTTGGTGGAGGGGATCCTGCTGCGGCGCTACAAGCGGTTTCTGGCGGATGTGGAGTTGGCCGGAGGCGAGACCGTCACGGCCCATTGCGCCAATACCGGCCCGATGACGGGCGTGCTGTGCCCTGGTGGCAGGGTGCGACTGCGGCACGATCCCTCTCCGACCCGCAAATTGGCCTGGACCTGGGAACAGGCGGAGGTGCCCGGGGCCGATGGCCAGCCGATCTGGGTGGGGATCAATACGGCCCTGCCCAATCGACTGGTGCGCGCCGCCATTGAGGCGGGCTGCCTGGAACCCTGGCTGGGGCCCATTGCGGCCATCCGGGCGGAAGTGCCCTACGGCGAAGGACGCCGCAGCCGCATTGATCTGTTGCTGACTCCGGGTGCAGACCCCGCCGGTGCAGCGCCTGCCGACCCCAGACCGATCTATTTGGAAGTCAAGAACACCACCTGGAGCCAGGGCGAGCTGGCCCTATTCCCCGACACCGTCACCGAGCGCGGTCAGAAACATCTGCGCGAACTGATGGCCCTGGTCCCGGCAGCCAGGGCCGTGCTGGTTCCCTGCCTCAGCCGGGGGGATGTGACCCACTTCGCCCCCGGCGACTCGGCCGATCCCCTTTACGGCCAGTTGTTCCGCCAGGCCCTGGCGGCCGGGATGGAGGTGCTTCCCTGCCGCTTCGCCTTCAGCGCCGAGGCGGTCCAGTGGCTGGGACTGGCCGAGCTGCTGGAGCGCCAACCGGCCGCCGCCGTCAACGGCTGAGGCCAACGGCTTCCGCCCCGCACCCATAGAGTCCACTCACCTGCCGGTCGTCCATGGATACCCGTGCCTTCAAACGCTCGTTGCACCATTCCGAGCGCTATAATCGCCGCGGTTTCGGCCTGGGTGAGGAGGTGGCGGGCAACCTGCAGACCGCCTATCAGAGCGATCTGGTGGCCAGCCTGCGGGACAACGGCTACGAACTGCGGGAAGGCCGGCTGACGGTGCGTTTGGCCGAGGCCTTCGGCTTTTGCTGGGGGGTGGAACGGGCGGTGGCCATGGCCTACGAAACAAGGCGCCACTACCCCAGTGAACGGATCTGGATCACCAATGAAATCATTCACAATCCCTCGGTGAATGACCATCTTCGAGAAATGGACGTGCAGTTCATTTCTGTGGATGAGGGAATTAAGGATTTTTCCGAAGTCGGCACCGGAGATGTGGTGATCTTACCGGCCTTCGGCGCCACGGTGCAGGAGATGCAACTCCTCAATGAACTCGGCTGCCACATCGTTGACACCACCTGCCCCTGGGTCTCAAAAGTGTGGAACAGCGTCGAGAAACATAAGAAACATTCCTTTACGTCGATCATTCATGGCAAGGTGAAACACGAAGAAACCCTGGCCACCAGCTCCTTTGCTGGCACCTATTTGGTAGTGCTCGACCTCAAGGAAGCGCGTCTCGTCTGCGACTACATCCTTGCCAGCGCCCATGGCCAGGGCGATCGCGAAACCTTTATGGCACGTTTCGCTAAAGCCTGCTCGCCAGGTTTTGATCCAGACCGGGACCTGCTGCGGCTAGGGGTGGCGAATCAAACGACCATGCTCAAAAGTGAAACCGAAGAGATCGGCCGACTGTTTGAACGAACTATGCTGCAGCGCTTTGGCCCCAACCTGCTGGATCAGCATTTTCTCGCCTTCAACACGATTTGTGATGCCACCCAGGAACGCCAAGATGCCATGTTTGCCCTGGTTGATGAACCGCTGGATTTGATGGTGGTGATCGGGGGTTACAACTCTTCCAACACCACCCACCTGCAGGAGATTGCTGTCAGTCGCGGCATTCGCTCTTATCACATCGATACCCCCGAACGCATCGGTCCTGGCAATCGCATCGAACACAAACCCCTGGAAGCCGACCTGCAGGTGGTCAGCCCCTTTCTTCCCGATGGGCCGATCCGGGTCGGCATCACCTCCGGTGCCTCCACACCGGATCGGGTCGTGGAGGATGTGATTCGCCGCCTGATCCACCTCTGTGTCCCGGCAGGTCGGACGACAGTCGTTGGGGCCGATCCCCTCCCATAAGATTGCCGCCAGTTCGCTCCCCCGGTTTCCCAGTCCGAACCCCACAATCCACTTGCTGGGGCTTTTCGCCACCCTTGGATGCCCTTTACCCCGTGCCCTCTGGTTTCGCCCGCCTTGACTGATCAAGCTGCCGATTCCCAGAATGGGGAGGGGCAAACCGGAGCACAGCCCACCTTGCGCCACAGCGGCGATCCCCAGGTGCGCCGTTACGCCAGCCACTTTGCCGATCTGATGGAAATGCGGGCCCCGGCCGATGTCGTGGGTCGCTACCTCGATCGCCATGAAGACTGGTTTCGGCGCTGCGCAGCTCCCATGACCGTGGCCTCCCTGGAACGCGATGCCTATCTGCTGACCCTGGGGCGGTTCGGCAATTTCGGCTTCGAGGTAGAGCCCACCATCGCTCTGGAATTGCTGCCCCAGGATAACGGCGTCTACGAGATCGTCACCCTGCC
>CAMDWF010000216.1 GCA_945878795.1 Synechococcus sp. UW140 | reverse complement strand
GCGAAGATGCCGGCCTTAGAGACCTGGCGCTTGAAACGGCGGAGGGCCGATTCGATCCCTTCGTTTTCGCCGACGGTGACCTGGGTCATGAAAGGCTGTGCAAACGCAAACAGTCAGATAACCTAGCAAGAGAGGGTTTTCATCACGGGGCCGTGACGGCGGGGCCGCTAGCGGCAGAGGGCCAGGCGGGGCTGTACAGATAGACGTGGCCAAGGTTGCGGCCCTTGAATTGCCGGCGCATCAGCCTCCAACCCGGCTCCAGCTCAAACTTCAAGAAGCCACCGGCGCTGCCCAAGGTGCGGGCCACCATCATCTCGGGCCCCGCCCCCGCCTGGGTTGGCATGGCCATCAGATAGGTGTCATTTGGACTTCGGATCACCGTAAGGCGATAGCTGGAGGAGAGGTCGCGATCGGCAACCCGCAGCGAATAGCCATTGGCATCGATGTAGCGGGCGCAGACACCGCTGAAATCAAAACTGGCCAGCAGGGGATTCACCGCCGCCGGTCGTCCCTCAGCGACGGCAAAACAGGGACGGCCGCCCCGCACCTGCTCGTAGATGTTGAGCTGATAACGGCTGCCGCTACCGATGGGCGCCGCCACCACCAGGAAGCGACCCTGGTCCAGCTCCCCGGCCCCAAAGAGGGACTGGCTGCGCGTCGGTAGGCCACTGCCGAGGGACGCACTAAGAAGCAGGGTTGCCAGGGCCAGGGCAGGGAATCGGGCGGGAGGAAGGGCCGAGGACAGCATGGAGGCAAACGGGTAAAGGCGGATCGAAAGGGGCCGTGAACGGGCTGTCGGGGCCTGGGCTGGCAGGACCTGGAAAGTCTGTGCTCAGGCCTGCTGATTGCTGCGGATGGCGAACAACAAAGCCAAGAGGCAACCAGGAATACTGGCCCCCAGAATCAGGCGTGTGGTACCCACTCCGAGATCGGGTTGGCCGTAGGCCAACTCAAACACCGACCCGGTGGCGGCAATGCCGAGCACACAGGCCAGCGCTAGCAGGACGCCGGCCAGGGGTTTCATCGGCATGGGAAAGGCTCAGGGCAGCGACTGGACGTGGTCAGGTTCGAAACCATGCTGGCGCAATTCGGTGCTGAGGCTGGCGGTGTCAGTGACCCGATCCACGAACAACACACCCTTGAGATGGTCCATCTCGTGCTGGATGCAGCGAGCCAGTAGTCCATCGGCCTTCAGGCGCCGGGCACGACCCATCTCATCGCGGAAGCTGACCTCAACCACTGACGGGCGCACCACTTGCAGATAAACCCCAGGGATGCTCAGACAACCCTCTTCATAGGTATTGCAGGAGGCCCCGGCGGCGGTGATTTCCGGGTTGATCAGCACCAGTGGCGGAGTAGCCGCCTCTTCCGGATCGAGATCGATGACCAACAATTGCTGATGAACCCCAACCTGGGGAGCCGCCAAGCCAATGCCGCGGGCGATGTACATACTGCGCAACATCTCCCGTGCCAGCTCGCGCACCGCCTCATCAACCTTGCCTATGCGGCGCGCCGTCTGGCGAAGCTCTTGCTCCCCGAGGGTGTGAATGCGCCGCGAGGGGGCATCGGAGGGCTCCTTGGGCACAAGCATGGACTTGTTGCCCTGCTCGGCATGGCGGGCCATCTGGGCGAAGCTGCGCGCCAAAGAGACACCAAAAACAATGGGCACAATTCTAGGGTCCAGGAGTCGGAGGCACCGGTGACAGCAAGGAGTAATGGAGCACCGCTCTCGGCGGCCATGGCCGTGGGATCCGTACCAGTACCGAAGGAACCCCTGCTGGCCCAGGGGCGTCTGTTCTGGTTGGAACAACGCCCCCGGGAGAACGGTCGCACCACCTTGATGGGCCGCGGGGCCCAGGGCACGCCCCCCCGGGACCTCACCCCCGGGCCGTGGAACCTGCGCAGCCGCATCCATGGCTACGGCGGCGGCGCCTACACGGTGGACGGGACGATCGCGGTGTTTACAAATGACGGTGATCGTTGTCTTTGGCGACTGGATCTGGCGACGGGGCTTGAGCCAGGGCTGGAGGTGGTGGCGGTTGGTCCGCCACGCCAGCTGACAGCGCCTTGGGAGCAGGGGGCAAGGGCCTTCAGCGACGGACTGATCGATAGGTCCCGAGATCGCTGGATCGGCGTGATGGAGCAAGGGGGAAAAGACTTTTGGGTCGCAGTCCCCCTAGAGGGCGGTGAACCCCAAACCCTGCATCGCCCAGCTGACTTCTGCGGCTATCCGGTGCTCAGTCCCACAGGAACCCATCTGGCCTGGGTCGAATGGCAACAACCCCACATGAGCTGGGAGCGGAGCTGCCTCTGGCTGGGCCGATTTGATACCCATGGGTCCCTGGCAGACATCCGCCCGATCGCCGGTTCCGATGGGGCTGCGCCGGTGCCCATTTCGGTGTTTCAGCCCCTATGGGCGGGGGAGAATCTGGTGGTGGCCAACGACCGCAGCGGCTGGTGGAACCTGGAGGTCCTGCGGGACGCCGAGCATCTGGCCGTCGGCGCCGAACCCCACTGGCAACCTCTGCTGCCCCAGGAGGCCGAATTCGGTGCGCCCCAGTGGGTCCATGGGCTGCACACCAGTGCCTGGGACGGCAAGCAACTGGTCGCCGCGGCCTGTCGCCAGGGCCAATGGGAGGTGGGCAAGGTGCCCATGGGGCCCGAGACATCCCCAGCTGAGGCCCTCGGGCCCGAAGTCCCCCCGGCCTGGCACCCCCTTGACCTCCCATTGGATGACGTGGCGGGCCTCTGCGCCGAGAACGGCACCCTGGTGGCCATCGCAAGCGGGCCCACCGCAACGGCAGGGCGGCTGGAGGTGAACTTGGATGACCAGAGCTGGAGCCATACCCCGGCGGCGTCCGGTATCGGTCCCCGTGGAGACCAGCAACCGCCAGAAGCGCTCTGGTTTGCGGGAGCCTCGGGCCGGCCCACCCACGCCTGGTTCCACCCACCCGAGGGAGGACGGCACCCGAGATCGCCCCTGCTGGTGAAGGGCCACAGCGGACCCACCGGCATGGCCCACACCGGTCTGAGCGCGGCGATTCAGTTCTGGACCAGTCGGGGCTGGGGCGTGCTGGATGTCAATTACGGCGGCTCAACGGGCTTCGGCCGCGCCTACAGGCAGCGACTCGATGGGCAATGGGGCGTGGTGGATGTACAAGACCTGGTCGCCGCGGCCCAAGCCGTGCTGACCCGGGGCTGGGCGGATCAGCAGCGGGTGGCCACCGAAGGGGGCAGTGCAGCGGGCTTCACCGTGCTGTCAGCGCTTTGCCAAACGGACACCTTCAAGGCAGGGGCATGTCGCTACCCCGTCACCGACCTGGCCGATCTGGTGAAGGTGGGCCATCGCTTCGAGGCCCACTACCTCGATGGGCTGGTGGGCCCCTGGCCCGAAGCGCGAGATCTCTATGCAGCCCGGTCGCCCCTGAACCAGGTGGAGCGTCTGCGCACGCCCCTGATTCTTTTCCACGGCCTTCAAGATGAGGTGGTGCCCGCCGCCCAGAGTGAACGGCTGGCCTTGGAACTGACGCGGAGGGGGGTGCCTGTGGAACTGCATCTCTTTGCCGAGGAGGGCCATGGCTTTCGCGCCAGCCCCGTGCAGGTGCAGGTGCTGGAAGCGACGGAAGCCTTTTTCCGCCGCCACCTGAACCTTTGATGCCCTCCCTGGAACTGGCTGAAACCGGCCACAGCCTCGCGGTCCTGGCCCGGCAGCTGGTGCCCCTGGCACTCCTGGCGGCGCTGCTGCTGGTGGGCCGCTGGATCGGCAAGGGCCTCCAAATGAAACGCCTAGGCCTGCCCGAGTCCCTGCTGGCCGGGGGCCTCGGGCTGCTCCTGGCCCCGGGCGCCCCCCTGCCGCTTCTGCCACCAGCGGTGGTCTCCTTATGGGCCGATCTGCCCCTGGCCCTGTTGACCCTGGTCTTCGGCTCTTTGCTGGTGGCCAAACCCCTGCCCAAGCTCGGATCCCTCTGGCGGCCGCTGCGGGCCCAGATCCTGCTGGCCCTTGTCCTGGCTTTTGGCCAATTCCTGGTGGGGGCGCTGGTGGTGGGGCTGGTGCTGCAACCCTGGCTGGGGGTAAGTCCGGTGATGGCCTGCCTGATCGAGGTGGCCTTCGAAGGGGGCCATGGCTCGGCGGCGGCCATGGGGCCCACCTATGAGCGTCTCGGGCTGGAGGGGGGCCAGGACCTGGGCCTCGCCATGGCGACGGTGGGTCTTTTGACAGCCAGCCTGGTGGGAGGGCTCCTGGTGGTGTGGGGTCGCTGGCACGGCTGGCTGGCGACCCCATCCCCTGGTGAAGCCCAGCAGACGGAAACGCTGACGCTGCTGGGCGCCCTGGAGAACTCGGGCGCAAGTCCTGGCCAAAGCCCGCCGACTCCTGACACCGCACCCTGCTCCCCGGCACCCGCCCTGGCCGTCGAGCCTGGGCCCCAATCGGCCGTCGCCCGCTGGCATGCATTAGTCA
>CAMDWF010000215.1 GCA_945878795.1 Synechococcus sp. UW140 | reverse complement strand
CTCAAGGAACTGCGACAATGACATTCCAGGCTGGAACTGGATCCGGTTCATTGGCATGGAATCGGTCTTGGTACGTGTGTACCAATCTAGCCTGAAGGGGCGGTCGCGGAGCTTGCTACCTAATCAAGAAGGATTTTGACCGCTGATGTCCGCCTTGCCTTCAATAATTAAATCGTCAAGACTGCCCTTCCAATCCTGCTGGGCCGGAAACAGGCGCAGAAAGATACCGCTGCCCAGACTCTGGCTTTGGGCTTCGACAAGTTCTTGCCATCCGGCCCCAGGCTGGGGCAAGGCTGATCGTGGCGCCAGAACAAAGACTAGACGGCAGGCCATGGGAGCAATCATGAAAAACTAATACTTAGACGCAGTTGAAAAAATCAAACAAACCTGCACCATTCAAAAGTAACAGACTGTTAAGCCTTTTATGTTTTTTTGTTTTTGACCCTCAATGATCAGAAAATCCAGAAAAGTATCTTGGCCCTCTTGGTATCCCCAGTATGGCCGAGATAGACCCCGCCCTTGGTGCCCCCAGTCCCCTGTTGCTGTGCTGCCACTCCCTGGGGCCCAAGAGGTCCCTTTGCGATGCGTCCTGGTTGAAGACCAAACCATGATTGCCCAGTTGCTTGCCGAAAGGCTGGAACGGCTTGAGGGTCTCAAGGTCGTTGCCGTCGCCCATACGGCGGCGGCGGGCATCCAGGCCTGCGTCGAGCATCAGCCCGATCTGCTGCTGTTGGACCTGAACCTGCCTGACGCCCCTGGCACGAGGGTGGCAGAAGCTTTGCAACTGCTCAACCCGGCAGCCCGCATGATTGTGCTTTCCGCTCTGGCTCAAACTTTTCTCTGCCCCGAGCACCTGGCGCCGATGTTGCTTGCCGTCGTTGACAAGACTGGATCCTATGCCGATCTCCTGGAGGAGATCAGCCTGCTCCTGCCGACTCCCAATCCCTCCGCAGCCCAGGCCGAGGCCAACCTTGCCGAGCGTCTCCAATCCCTGACCCCCCGCCAACGGCAGATACTGCAAAAGATCGGCCAGGGTGCCAACAGCCGGGAGGTGGCGCTCCAACTCGGTATCAGCCTGGAAACGGTGAACACCCACCGCAGGCAGATCGCCGCCCGGCTGGGAATCCGCGGGGCCGCCCTGGTCCGTTATGCGGTTCTTCATGCCGATCTTCTCTGATCCCCCGGGGATAGCCCTATGGGGATTGCTCCTTCTGGCCCTGCTGGTTGGTGCGGGAGTCCTGCTGGAACGACGTCAGCGTCTCAAGTGGCAGCGCTACCAACAGGTCCTCCAACAGACCCAATCCGACCTTGCCGCCGCCCAATCCACCCTGCACCAGCAGCAAGGGCGTATCAACGAGCTGCAACACACCAGCCAACTGGCCGCCAGCCTGGCCCATGAAATCAACCAGCCCCTCAGCGCCCTGCGCCTGCTGGCCCAGCAGTCCCAAGTTGGAATTACGGCGGAGCCAACCAGCCATGACCCGGCTGACTCGCTCCTGATGGGCCGCCTTGAACACGAAATCGATCGCCTGGTAATCACTACCGAATCCCTGCGCCTGTTGCTGCGCAGCCAGCACACCCGCATCGAGAGGGTCAATCTGGCCAGGGTGGTGCAGGCCGTTTTGGTTTATCTCAAGCGACGCCTGAGGATTGCCGGGGTTCGTCTCATCAGCAGGGGCCTAGAGCAACCCCTGTCCATCGATGGCGATCCCCAGCAATTGCAGGGCGCCCTCATCTTGTTGCTGCAGCGGGCGCTGGCATCCCTGGCCAAAGTCCCCCCCTCGAATCGCCTGCTCAGCATCGACCTGGTCCCCACCGCTGACACTGCGGAACTGGTGATCAGTGACAACGCCCCCTGGATCGAGGAGTCCGAGGCCGAGACGGCTGCCACTGACAGCGAAGATATGGATCTCTATGTGGTGCGCATCACGGTCTCCAACCATGGCGGCCAATTCAGCTTTGGCCGTTGCCCGCAGCTGGGGGGCCGCCAAGTCCGCCTGTTGTTGCCGCGTTAGCGCAGACAGGCCATCGGATGGCGTGGGGAGACGTTTAGGGCCCTGGCCACTCCCGGGTGGCAGACCGAGCCATCGACCGTATTCAGCCCGGAAAGCAGTTCGGGCCGATCGATGACGGCCTCGCTGAGGCCCCGGCCGGCCATCACCTGGATGTAGGGCAGGGTGACGCTGACCAGAGCTTCGGTGGAGGTGAAGGGCACGGCACCGGGCATGTTGCCAACGGCATAGTGCTGAACACCGTGGATGGTCAGCACCGGATCGGTGTGGGTGGTTTCGCGGCTGGTGGCAATGCAGCCGCCCTGGTCGATTGCTACATCGACAATCACGGAACCGGCGCCCATGCGTTGCACCAATTCCTCTGAGACCAGGGTGGGGGCGCGGCCGCCCGGCAACAGCACGGCACCGATGAGCAGATCGGCATCGGGCACCAGGCGCTCGATCAGGGCGTCGTTGCTGACCAGGCTCACCAGGCGCCCGCGCCGGTCCGCATCCAGCTGCCGGAGCCGCTGCGGCGAGCGATCGAGCAAATAGACCTGGGCATCCATGGCCGCAGCGATGCGGGCCGCGTGCCAGCCGACGGTGCCAGCCCCGATCACCACCACATTGGCGGGTCGCACCCCGGTGCAGCCCCCAATCAGCAGCCCCCTGCCCCCCTGGGGTTTTTCCAGCAAGCGGGCGCCCACCTGGGCGGCTAAACGGCCGGCGATTTCACTCATCGGCGCCAGCAGGGGCAGGCTGCCGTCCTCCAACTGCACCGTTTCGTAGGCCACGGCGGTGGTGCCGGCCTCCAGGAGAGCTCGCCCCACATCTGGATAGGCCGCCAGATGCAGGTAGGTGAACAGCACCAGATCGGGTCGCAGAAAACCAAATTCCTGGGGCTGGGGTTCCTTGACCTTGACCACCAGGTGGGCCCCCCAGGCCTCCTCACAGCTCACCAGCCGCGCCCCGGAGGCGGCGAAGTCGTCGTCGCTGATGCCTGCCCCCAGGCCGGCCCCCTCCTGCACCCGCACCTCCATGCCGAGGGAGACCAGCTCGCGGATGCCGTCTGGGGTGAGGGCCACCCGCTGTTCATCGCGTTTGATTTCGGCAGGGACCCCGATACTGGCCATGGGTGCCGCCAGCTTTGCTGCTGCCATGGCGCTTTGATTTGACGAACACTGTTACCACTGTGGCCTCAGGGGCGCGCAATCGCCAAGCCGGAGAGCAGGATCGCCTTGCAATCGGGGGCCGATGGGCTGCTGCGGCTAGGGCACCAGGGCTGCAATCGGCATGCGCCAGCCGCTGCCGAACGCCCGTCCCGACACCTTGAGGGTTGGTGCCGCCTGGCGGCGTTTGAATTCGGCCAGACGCAGCAGCCGCTGCACCCGGGCCACCAGGGCCCCATCGGCACCGGCGGCCACCAGCTCCTCGGGGCTGGTCTGTTGTTCGATCAGGGCCTTGAGCAGGGGATCCAGCACGGCGTAATCGGGCAGGGAATCACTGTCTTTCTGGTCGGGTCGCAACTCGGCGCTGGGGGCTTTGCCGCGAATCGTCGCGCCAATCAATTCCCCCTCGGCCGGCAGCCCCAAGGACCTGCGGCAGGCGCCGGCGGCCGCTGAATCAAGCCATTCGCTGAGGCCAAACACGGTGGTTTTGTAGAGGTCGCCGATCACGGCCAGGCCGCCATTCATGTCGCCGTAGAGGGTGCAATAGCCCACCGCCAGCTCTGATTTGTTGCCAGTGGCCAGCAGCAGGCGCCCCTGCTGGTTGGCCAGGGCCATCAGCAGCAGGCCCCGCAGGCGCGACTGCAGGTTTTCGGCGGCCAGGCCGGTGGGCGCTCCGCCCAATGCCGGCTCCAGGGTCTGGTCACAGGCCACCATTAGGGGGGCAATCGGCAGGGTGCAGGTGCCTAGAGAAAGGCGTTGGGCCAGGGCCTGGGCGTCGTCAATCGAGCCCCGGGAGCTCCAGGGGGAGGGCAGCAGCAGGGCCGCCACCTGGTCGGCGCCAAAGGCAGCGGCGGCCAGCACCGCCACCAGGGCCGAATCGATGCCGCCGCTGAGGCCCAGCACCGCCTTCTGGAAGCCGCATTTGCGGCCGTAGTCCGCCAGCCCCAGCACCAAGACCCTGAAGAGCTGCTCGCGGGGATCCACCTCCGGGGCTGCCTGCAGGGACGAAACCGGGTGGAGGGCCTGGGGTCCCGCCTGCCAGCAGGCCACGGCTTCGGCGGCGCAGGGCAGCTGCAATTCCACACCGCCGGCGGCGTTGACCACAAAACTGGCGCCATCAAAGACGAGTTCGTCGTTGCCACCGATCTGGTTGACATAGACCACCGGCACCGCCAGGCGGGCGGCGGCCCGGGCCGCCAGCCTGCGCCGCACGGCGGCCTTGCCCTGGCCAAAGGGCGAGGCGGAGAGATTGAGCAGCAGGTCGATTGCCGCCGCCCCCAGTTCGGCCACCGGATCGGCACCGGCCAGGCGCTGACCATGGAGATC
>CAMDWF010000214.1 GCA_945878795.1 Synechococcus sp. UW140 | reverse complement strand
CAGCGGGAACTTAGCCAGGAGCTGGGTCGGACACCCACGGTGGGGGAGTTGGCGGTGGCGGTGGAACTGCCGGAGGAGGAGGTGAAGGACCTCTTGAGCCGGGCGCGGCAGCCGGTGAGTCTGGAAACGAAGGTGGGGGATGGGGAGGATACGGAATTGCTGGATTTGCTGGCTGGCGATGGGGTGCTGCCGGATGAGGTGGTGGCGGTGGAATGCCTGAAGGGGGATTTGCGGGCACTGCTGGAGCAGCTACCGGAACTGCAGGGCCAGGTGCTGAGGATGCGCTACGGCATCGAAAATGGCGAACCCATGAGCTTGAGTTCCATCGCCAAGCAACTGGGTCTCAGCCGGGACAAAACCCGCAACATCGAAAGTCGTGCCCTCGAAAGTATCCGCAAGCATTCTATTGACTTGCGGAGTTATTTGGCAGCCTGAGATAACTTATTCTCTCAACACTCCCACAACAGTACCCATCCAATTCAAACTGCCTCTGACACTAACGCCCGATGCCGCTAGGCGGTAGATCCCTAAACCCAGTGCAGCTATTGCCTGCCGGCGAGGCCTGTGAATTGAAGGCTTCACAGATTAATGGCATCCAGCAGCACAAGCTGGTCAAATTCCATGTCGGACCGGACCTGATGGTGTTCAACGCCAACGACCGAAGGGGACAAAAAACCACCAGGCATTTGTGGCCAAAAGGTTGGACCCCCAGGGCTTTCTTGGCCGGGACTCAGTTCAAAAGTCGGTTACCGCCCCCTGGCTGCTGCTGCTCACCAGGCGCGCGTATTTTCCCAGCACACCGTGGCGATAACGGGGCTCAGCTTTTTGCCATGCCCCGCGGCGTCGCTCCAGTTCGGCCGCGTCGACATTCAGCTGGATCAGGCGCTGGTGGGCATCGACGGTGATGCCATCTCCCTCCTGGACGAGGGCAATGGTGCCGCCGACGGCTGCCTCAGGAGCCACATGCCCCACCACCATGCCGTAGGTGCCGCCACTGAAGCGGCCATCGGTGATCAGCGCAACCGAATCCCCCAGTCCCTGGCCAATGATCGCCGCGGTGGGCGAGAGCATTTCACGCATGCCAGGTCCCCCTACCGGGCCCTCATTGCGGATAACAAGCACATCACCGGCCTGGATGCGTCCGGCCAAAATCACGGCCAGACATTCCTCCTCGCTTTCAAACACCCGCGCCGGACCGGTGATGACGGGATTCTTAACGCCGCTGATTTTGGCCACGCTGCCCTCTTCGGCCAGGTTGCCCTTCAACACCGCCAGGTGACCCTGGTCATAGAGGGGATTGGAAAGGGGTCGGATCACCTCCTGTCCCGCCGGCGGCACAGACGGCACATCGGCCAGGGTTTCGCTAATGGTCTTGCCTTCAATCGTGCGGCATTCGCCATGGAGCAGGCCTGCATCCAAAAGCAACTTCATCACCTGGGGGATGCCACCGGCCTGGTGCAGGTCGACCGTGACAAACCGTCCACTCGGTTTGAGATCGCAGATCACGGGCACCCTTTGGCGGATCAGTTCAAAGTCATCCAGGCTAAGGGGCACGCCGGCGGTACGAGCGACGGCCAGCAGATGGAGCACAGCGTTTGTGGAGCCACCCACCGCCATCACGACGCTGATGGCATTTTCCAAGGCTTCCCGGGTCAGCAGGTCGAGAGGGCGGATATTGGCGGCAATGGCTTCCACCAGCACTTCGGCTGAGCGGGCGGCACTATCGGCCTTCTCGGGATCTTCGGCAGCCATGGTCGAGCTTCCAGGCAAGGAGAAGCCCATGGCTTCAATGGCCGAACTCATTGTATTAGCCGTAAACATGCCACCACAGCTACCGGGACCGGGGCAGGCGTTCTTCTCGATGGCCGTCAATTGGGCCTCATCGATCTTGCCTGCCGTGATCTGACCTACCGCCTCAAACGCACTGACTACAGTGAGATCACAACCGCCCAGCTTGCCAGGTTTGATGGTGCCGCCATAGACAAAGATGCCGGGAATGTTCATGCGGGCCATAGCCAACATGGCAGCCGGCATGTTCTTGTCGCAACCCCCCACCGCCAACACCCCATCCATACTTTGGGCATTGCAGGCGGTCTCAATGGCGTCGGCAATCACCTCCCGCGACACCAGCGAATATTTCATACCCTCGGTACCCATCGAGATGCCATCGCTGACGGTAATCGTGCCGAAGGTCTGGGGCATGGCACCCGCCTCAAAGGCCGCCGCCTCAGCGCGCTTTGTGAGGTCGTTAAGACCCATATTGCACGGGGTGATGGTGCTGTAGCCATTGGCTATCCCGATGATCGGCTTATTGAAATCGCCGTCTCCGAAGCCCACGGCCCGCAGCATTGCCCTGTTGGGCGACCGGGAAATCCCTTGAGTGATGGTGGCGGAGCGCAACAAGGTCGGGTTGATACTGGGTATGCATCAATCGTACCCAGTAACAGTTCAACCGCCGGGCCCGCCCCCTTGGGTCTGCAGTTGTTCGAGTTGGCGCCGCACCTCGTCTATGGCCTGATTGAGCTGCTGCACCCGGTCTTGAAAAGGGGAGTCCTGGAGGGGGTGGGACCCCTGGTTCGCTCCGGGGTCGGCGAGAGGAGTGGCGGCGCTGCCCTTGAGGGTGAGCTTCGTCTGGGTGGTGCGTTGCAGCATGCTCTGGAGCTGCCGGCGCCGTTCGGTCTCCCTCAAGAGCCACCAGGCCAGGCCACTGGCCCCAGCCATCGCCCCGACGACAAACCCAAGCAGCAGGCTGCTGCCACTGGCCTGGGGGCTATTGCTGGACTCAGCCATGGTGTGAACGGGACAAAACTAATTGCTGGAAGCAGCCTAGGTAGGGCGATCGCGGTGCCTCAGATCAGGCGCGCAGGGTTTCCGTACAGCCGTTGCGCCGCATCGCCGAAGCCAGGTTTCACCTGCCCGAGGGCATCAAGTTCGGCGTCGATGCAGCCGCAGTAAATAGTGAGATCCTCGATCTGCTCGCCCACCTCTCGCAACCCCGGAGCCGCTGCCAGGGCCGTCACCACCCGCAGTCGCTTGCCAGTGGCCCCAAGCTTTTGCAACCTTTCCAGCAGGGCTATAAGAGTGCGGCCGCTGGCCAGCACGGGCAAAAAGACCAACACCCCAAGGCGATCTTCAAGGTGGGCGGGCAGGTCATCGAGATACCAATGGACATCGGCCCCACCGGTGTCCAGACCCACATGGGCCACCCGCGCTGCGGGCACCACCGTTTGACCGCCCTGCCAAAGGCCCAGGCCCCCTCGCAGCACCGGAATCACCAGCAGGGGAACCGTGCCATCGATAACGGTGCCCTCGGTTTCGGCCAGGGGGGTGGTTACGCGCACGGTCTGCTGGGGCAGCCAGTCGCGCACCGCTTCATAGGTGAGCCAACGGCCCAATTCGGTCATCGCCGTGGCAAAAAGGGGGGAAGGGGTATCGGCATCACGGGCCACAGTGAGCCAGTGGGCAATGAGCGGATGGGGGGGCACCACCACCCGCAGGGACATGGCCATGGCTGCCATAACTGGGTAACAGAAGCGTAAGGGCAGCCCATGGCCACCACCCCCTCCCTGCCATCCCCCGGTCATCAGCCAAGCCAAGGCCGCAGCCTCCGCCGCTGGTGCCTGGGAGGGGCGCTGGCCATGCTGCTGTTTGTCTTGGGGTTGGGGGGACTTTCTGTTGGGGTGGCCCCGGCCTGGGCCATCACCGCTCCGGAGCTGCGGGGCCAGCGCAGTCTCCAGGATTTGCAACCGGACATGCACGGCCGCAACCTGCGGCAACAGGAGTTTCTCAAGGCCGATCTGGAGGGCTTTGATCTGGGCGAGGCCGACCTGCGAGGGGCTGTGTTCAACAACAGCAATCTGCGCAACAGCCATCTCCAGTCCGCCAACCTGGAGGACGTGGTGGCCTTTGCCAGCCACTTTGATGGAGCCGACCTGGGCGACGCCAACCTGCGCAACGCCATGTTGATGCAGAGCCATTTCAAGGGAGCCAATATTGAGGGGGCGGATTTCAGCGACGCCGTCCTTGATCTGCCCGAGCAAAAGGCGCTCTGCGCCCGGGCCTCCGGCCGTAACAGTCAGACCGGCATCGCCACCCGGGAAAGCCTCGGCTGCCGAGATAGGGCCTAGATTCCCAGCTATTCGGTTCCGTGGGGGTTCAGCCTGCGGAGGTAACGGGGAAAGCCCGGTGCAGCGACCCTTGCGGGTCGTGATTCCGGCACTGTCCCGCAGCTGTGACGGTTGCCCAGCAACCCAGTCAGAACACCCGCCGATGCGAACCCCCCTCAGCCCGGCGCGGACCGGCAAACCGATGTCTTTTCCCTATCCGTGGCCCCTGGCCACCCATGCCAGCCGTGGCACCTCCCGGCTGGCCCTATTACTGCCGCTGATCCCAGCCAGCCTTTTGCTGTTGGCCCCCGCAGCCCAAGCCCATCACCTGATGGCTTTGCTCCATCTCCAGCCCACCCCCCTCACCGGTTTGCTGAGTGGCCTGGCCCACCCGGTGCTGGGCCCTGAC
>CAMDWF010000213.1 GCA_945878795.1 Synechococcus sp. UW140 | reverse complement strand
GGGTTGGCGCCGCTCAATCTTCTTGGTTGACGATAATTTTATTGGCAACAAACGCAACGCCAAACTTCTGCTGCCCGCCTTGAAAAAGTGGCAGATTGAAAGGGGCTATCCCTTCAGTTTTGCCACCGAAGCCTCCGTCGATCTCGCGTCGGATGACGAAATGATGGCGATGATGGCTGAAGCCCGTTTCGACAGCGTTTTTCTGGGGATTGAAACTCCAGATGAAGCGAGCCTATCCATCGCCGGCAAACATCAAAACACTCGCAGTTCCCTGGAGGAATCCGTCGACCGCATCACCTCCTATGGCATCCGGGTGATGGCTGGTTTCATCATTGGGTTCGATGGTGAACAAGCTGGCGCTGGGGATCGCATCGTCACCTTTGTGAGCC
This sequence comes from Synechococcus sp. UW140, assembly GCA_945878795.1. Classification (GTDB taxonomy): domain Bacteria; phylum Cyanobacteriota; class Cyanobacteriia; order PCC-6307; family Cyanobiaceae; genus Cyanobium. The sequence continues at coordinate 4,132 of CAMDWF010000213.1, read as the reverse complement.
GCACGGGCATTCCTGCCGCCATGATGGGCATGTTGCAAGCCCTTCCCAATACAGGTCTTTGGCATCGTCTCGAAAAGGAAGGCCGACTTATTGAAGAGAAAGCCGACGCCAAAGGGGTCAATCAGACAAACCTTTTGAATTTTGTGCCCACCCGCCCTATCCGCGACATCGCCAACGAATACGTGGATGCGTTTTGCCGTCTATATGAGCCAAATGCCTATATCGACAGGGTTACTCACTACTACACCAAAGTAGGCAAACCCCGTTGGCAGCAATATGTCAAGGCCACGGCCCTGGGGAAGGCCAGCCTGCCCACCTGGACCGACATCAGAGCGCTATCCATCGTCATCTGGCGGCAGGGGTTCCAACGCGACACCCGCTGGCGCTTCTGGAACTCATTGGCTAAGATCGCCCGCCGCAATCCTGACAACCTGGAGCAGTTCCTGGTGACCCTGGCCCACAACGAACACTTCCAGGAGTATCGCAGTGTCGTGACCCGCGAGATTCAGGAACAGCTGGCGGCCCTCCCCCCTGAACCGCCGAACGCCACAGCCACAGCCCCCCGCGAACTGCAACCGGCCTAAATGGCCCGTATGGGGCCCCGGGTCAATCTTGGATGTAGGGGAGGCCCAGGTTGAGACAGGTCTCGGCTTTCTGCAGTTCGCGGCCCAGGTAGAGGGCGTGATCCAAACAACTAAGGGGATGGGGTTCGGGCCCTTCGCAAAGGGCGATGCCGAGCTCCTTGGCCGTGCGTCCGCGATAAACGGCAAGGGGCGACCGGGGCAGGGCACCGCGGCAGGAAAGCACCTCACCGGTTTCCGGGTCGGTGGCCAGGCCCCTGTCGTCAATGGCGTTGCCGTAGTGCTCGGCGACCAATTCGCCGGCAACAGTATCCACTTTGATCAGGAAATAGCCAACCGGATCAAGGGCGATGAACCGCTGGGAAAGCTGCTCATCGAGCTGGGATCGGACCGAGTCATCGCCCACTGGAGCCGAACCGCCCTCCCCAGGGGGATCGCCGACAAGGAACGTTGGGGGGCTGGGTGAAACCATGAAGTAATCCTAATTGGGGGGATCTCTGTCTTATCGGGGAGCATCCATGACGCGCAGCAGCCTTGGGGAAGGGAATCGAAAGGCCCCGATAGCCCACCACTCAACTCGGCTTGAACCCCTATTCCCTTTGGGGCCCTTCATGCGAACGGGCCACAAAGGGAATTTCGGCGTTGATGGCCTCGATTTCGGCCAAAGTTTCCAGATTGGCCTGGGGCAGCCAGCGACGCAGGAGACGGTCGAATTCGGGCTGGGTCCAGAGATGCAAACTGGCCCGGGGTTCGGCCACAAAACCGCGCCGCCGTTTATGGCTGCCCCCAGCCCCCGGATCGAACCGCCGCAGGCCCTGGGAGATCGCCCATTCGATGGGGGCGTAATAACAAACCTCGAAATGGAGGTGATCCAACTCAACCTCACTGCCCCAATAGCGGCCCCAGAGCCCTTCGGGGCTATGCACACACATCGACATCGCCAAGGGCCGGTTGGGATCGCCCTGGTGGGCACTGAACAAAACCAAATCGCGGCGCAACGCAGCCGAAGCAGTGCTGAAAAAAGTGTCACTGAGGTATTTGCTGCCCCAGGCCCCCCAGCGGCTGCAGTGTTGGTCATAAAAATCATGCATGCGCACCAACAACTGGGGAGAGATCTCCTCTCCCACCAACGGGGTCACCTGCAAACCGGCGGCGGCCACAGCTTTCCGTTCGCGGCGAATATTACGGCGCTGGTTGGCATTGAAACCCGCCAGATAGCCCTCAAAATCACCAGCGCCTGAATCGCTCCAGCAGCTCTGTTGGTTCAACCACAGGGCGCAGCCAGCTGCCTCAGCCAGGGGCCGCCACTGGGGATCCACATAGAGAAAATTACAACTCAAAATGGCATTCCTGCGGCAGAAACGCTCTATTTCGGCCATCATCACGGCCGTCAACGCCTCCTCGTCTTCGCCGGCGGCGACAAAAAAGCGATAGCCCTCCACCGGGCTCAGGGGACTCATGCCCACAAGCTTGGGGTAATACCGCAGGCCCATCTGGCCTGCCAATTGGGCGAACGACTGGTCAAAAACAAACTCGCCGTAGCTGTGGCCCTTGAGATAGAGCGGTGCCACCGCCACCAGCGTTGCGCCCCGCCAAAGCCCCAGATGGCACGGCTGCCAGCCCTGGCGTGGCGCGATGCTGCCGCTGGCCTCCAGGTGCTGCAGCCAGCTCCAGCGAAAAAACGGCGTCGCCATCACCGCCGCCACCGGTAGGCTCACGCCATCGGGGCTATGACCACCAGGGGAAAGGGCCCCAGGCAGCAGAGCCTCCCATTGGGACTCGGGAATCTCGGCGATCGCCTGGTGCCAACGGACTGAAAGTTCGTCCATGGGCACAGGCGCTCTTAGGGAGATCCAGGGGCAAAACTAGCCACAGACCCCTGCATCGCGTGTGTCCCCCTTTGGCACTGGTTCCCTTCCTCCGATGGCGGCGGCCGCCCTGGGTCGCCCTGGCCGCTGCGGCCCTGCTGGCCGCCCCCGCCCCCGCCTCGGCCGGCCTGCTGGGGCCGATGCTTCAGTTGGTGCGGCCCCAGATCGAACACCGGCTGGCCAAGGTCTGCATTGAAGCCGCCGCCGGGGGCAACCCGGAGCTGGAGCGCACTTTGGTGCAGCCCTGCCGCCAACTGGCGCGACCCACCAGCCAGTGCCTGGTGGAAGAAACGGACCGCACCGGGCGGGGCCTGGGGGTGATCACGGAATTGCTGGCGGGCCGCTTCGGTGATGACAGCGAAGTGGTGGTGAAACGCTGCCTGGCCCGCCTCTTCGGCCTGCCTGCCGACAGCCTCAATCAAGTTCCCCTGCGGGCCCTGGCCAGGCGGTTTGGCAACGCCAACAGCGGCAACCGACCCCTGCCAGCGAGCCCCGGCCCCGTGGAACCCTGAAGCCGCGATGGCACCTTTGGCCCTGCGGCAAACCTGGGGCGACGGCGCCCAAGGGCTTGGGGTCCTAGAAAACAATCGGATTGCCAGCTTTCCATGCCCCAGGAACCCGGCCCCCAGGCTGACCTTCGCCCCCCCGCTAGGCAGGAGCCTCCAGAGCCCCCCACCCTGGGCCAGCGTCTGGCGGGCCTCAATATCTACCTGGTGGGCATGATGGGTGCCGGCAAAAGTGCCGTGGGGCGTCCCCTGGCTGAGGCCCTCGGCTATAGCTTCGTCGATGCCGACAGCGTCCTGGAACAGGCCGCCGGCCGCCCCATCCCCGAGGTGTTTGCCAGCGAGGGGGAGGCCGGCTTCCGCGAACTGGAAACCGCCATCCTCGATGGCATTGCCTCCTGGCATTCGCTGGTGGTGGCCACCGGCGGCGGCGTGGTGACCCGGGCCGTCAACTGGGGGCACCTGCGCCAGGGGGCGGTGGTGTGGCTGGACGCCCCCGAGGCAGTGTTGCTCCAGCGCCTGCGGGCCGACCCCACCCCCAGGCCCCTGCTGGCCCACTCCGACCCCGCTGCGCGGCTGGCGGCCCTACTACAGGAGCGGCGACCCCTCTATGGCCAAGCCGACCTGCGAGTGGACCAGGGGGGCGAACCACCCGAGGAGGTGGCCCGGCGGGTGATCGAGGCCCTGCCCAAGATCCTGCACCCCCCCACGGCGCCTCCCCAAAGGCCGATCGCCCTAGTGGATAGGGACGGCCAGCGGCATGCTTCGCTCAACTGAGGCGACGGCAAGCCGCCGGGTGGTCCTCAGCTGTGGCGGTGCCCCGGGGGCTCCAATCTCACCGCAAACCAGCTAATCGCCAACCCCGGCCCCAACTCCAGTTCACAGGCGGTGTCCAGCAGCCGCCTGGCCCGGGCCGCCCCATCGACCAGATCGGCCAGATCCACGGGAACGGCCGCCAGTCCCTGGAGATGGCCTTCGAGCCAAACGAGGGTTTCGGCAGCCGTAAGTATCTGATCAGCCCCAGCGGGCTCCAGAACGACGTAATGATCCAGCTCCCGTAACAGGGGATCGGCCATGGTTCAGCCCCGTCCCAGTTCCGCCAAGATTCGGTCGCGCCAGGCAAACAGGGGCCCATAAAGCGGGTTATCGCCAAAGCCCCTGACCCCCCTACCGGCCAGCG